>JBPOHG010000041.1:0-6621 GCA_052035835.1 Bacteroidota bacterium
CTATGCATACAATTTCAGGAGCGGGAAGATATTACGGCTCATCATTAGAGAATACAAATTCAAACCCTTTTATTGCAAGTGCCGAAGGTTATCCTTTTACACAAACATCTTATACCCCAGACCCTACCGGAAGGATCAGGGCTAGCGGACTGGCAGGTATTCATCACCAAATTGGAAACGGTCATTTTAAATCTTACGAATATGCAAATCCCACGCAACAAGAATTAGATACATTGTTTGGGAATAATATCGGTAACGCTGTCTTTTATGATAAAGAGAGCCTGACTGATGAGAATGGCCAAATGATGATCACTTATAAAGATTCTAAAGGGAATATTATAGCTACTGCTTTTAGCGGAAGGACACCTGGCATGATGGATCCACTGCAAAGGGAAAGCAAAGTGGTAACTGTAAACTTCTTAGAAGAAAACAATATAGCCGATTCTGTGAGTAATACGATCATCGCTTCCAAAAATTTATTGCTCCCTAAAACAACTGATCTTACCATAAGGCTATCATTAGTTGGGGAAAAGTTTAAAGTATCTGTACCAGGCTGGGCGGATAGCTTATGTATGGATTGTGTTTACGACCTCGAACTAACCATACAAAATTCCTGTGGGACTGTGTATCTCGAAAAGAAACAAACGGTAGGAAATCTAGCAGACGATTCTATTTTTACCTGTCAGCAAAACGAGTTTATTTTTGACAGTACGCTGTTGTTAGCACCAGATAAATATACCATATACAAAAAAATAACTATCAATAAAACTGCACAGGAAAAATATGAAGCAGCTTATCTCGCTCTCATGTATACCGACACAATCCGAAGGCGTATTTTTGAGAGTATTCCCCCCAATCGTCCCGATGTAATTTGCAACAATGATGATTGCAAGCCATGCAAATATGATGAAGAAGAGATACAAACCCCAGAAGGAAACAAGGTGATAATTCAGCATAAACGAAACCCAGAAATCCCTTGCAATGAATATTGTAGCAGCGAAATTTCATCGCCTTGCCAAGGCGCAATGCAGGCAATGCTTCAGGATATGAGCCCGGGCGGGCAGTATGGAGAATACAATTATACCTATGAAGAGAGTGGCGAAACCGCAGTTCAACCCTTCAGATATAAATTATCAGTTTACAATACCAATAATCAACTGGGTGGCAGTGATGCTATTGCAACAAGAAATTACAAGCACCCTGTATTTCCGTACAGGGATCTAAATGGGACTGAATCAAGAGTGGCCATATATGATGAAAATGGCAATTTCGACAAAAATGTACTACCTGAAAGTTTGAGCGTAAAAGAATTCATCAGGCACTGGCAACCCAGCTGGGCGGCATCCCTGGTACCCTATCATCCCGAATACTGCTACTACATGTGGTGCCTCAAAAATGAAAATATTATCAGCTATAGTGATAAACTATTAATGCAATCGCCAGATCCACAAACCCTAGAACAGATTATTCAAAACGACCCGCTGAGTGAAACTGGTTCTCTCCCCCAGGAACTAGTAACAGCGTTAGATAAATTTTACGCTATCAACAATAGCAATTACCTCAATGTAAAAGAAGTAGCCATGGCAGTTGTACACTGCAATGGAATCACAGAAATAAATGAGTTTTCACAATGCGCACAAAGCCGCCAAATATATAGCAACGATGTTTCATCAGAATTACATGAAAAAGAATGGTTTTATCTTAAATCATTCTATGTAATGGTTAGAAAAAAATACTTGGATGCGCAAAGAAAAAAATATGTGACTGAAGAAAAAGGATGCATGACAAATGATTGTATTGGACAAAATACTTTTTCGGGACAGGAAACCAATGTAGATCCGGTGTTGGGGACTTATAATGAAAATCCCACAACATTCGAAGGAACTTCAATTCCCGCGTTTGAATCGTTGAATAACAATTGTTGCACATACTCGGTTCTAACCCCTCACCCAATCAATATCACTACAAACATAATTCAACAATCAACCGTTTCTGCGAGTTTATGTGCAATTTTAAAAAATAAAAGAAAAATATTTTATGAAACGGATGATGTATTTGATTACATAGATACAAGTAAATTAAAAGAAAACAGCAATGAAACAATCTATAATAACTGTGGGAAATGTTTAGAAGCATTTCAACTCGAATTGCTGCTAAATGCACTGGCATCTTCCCAGCAGCTAACAAGGGAAATAATACTGCCTGGCGCCCCTCCCCTTGTATTGTACCCAGAACTTGTTTCACATTTTAATGCATCCGAAACAGGCTATTACCTGATGAAGCCAATTTTAAATGCACAAACAAATTCTTTATCACTACTGTTTCAAAACAGCAAAAACTTACAGGAATCATTTCGAGTATCATTATTTGGTTCAGAAACAATTTTCTGGGACAGCATTGCGAATATCAGTTGTTTTGAAACAATAGATAAGCATACATTTACAATACAAGCAACATATCAAAGTGGTAAAGAGGTACATTTGAAAGGTACTACCGATTATATTGATTTCATATCCTGTAAGCCCCCTCCGGTTTGTAAATTAACAACAGAAGGATCAAAAATAAAAAATATCATATCCTATATTCTTAAACGGCCAAACCAATACCTTTCATCTAACTCATTGGTACGTTTGCCTGATTCTTTTTCTAATAGTGTTGGAAACAATGATCGCAGATACAAAAAAGTAGTTTTCTGGCGTCTTTCTTCGAGAGTCATATCGGGAAATTCAGAAATAGTACGTGCAGAAATAATACAACTCACTTTACACCCAGAACTTCTGTTATACCTAAGCAGGATGCAGCCAAATGGGTTGGCTGGTAATTTATTTGCTGGCAATCCAATTTCTATTTTCAATTTTCCCTTTGAAAATAGGTTATCCACACGCGAACAAAGCGAAATTCTTGCAAGAATTATTAGACTTATAGATGAAGGGAATATTCCATCCCGTTATAAAAAATTCCTTTCAAAATGTAAAATAAATATCACTAACCCGGAGAGTCAAAATAATATTTTTTCTTTTAAAGATTACGACAATTTTGAATTTTTACTTCCAGATGGGAAGGAGAAGGACATTTGTGAACATAGATCACTGACACTAAGGGGAAGTAAGAAAACTGATCAAAAAACAGGTTCATTGTATATTTCTGTGAGTTGTGCCAGTTTAGCAAACTGCTGCTTGCCAGTAAAGAAACATCCGCTCTGTTGTTTACCCCCGTTATCAATTAAAACATTTCCTGTAGAAAACAATTGTGAAAATGATGTTGCGGCAGATGCCGGAATTATCAGAATCAGAATGGAAGAGGAATATTTCAGGCTTCGGCTCGATTCTATCAGGAAAGCATACTTTAGAAAATGCTTTGGTTCGCTGGAATCACTGATAGGGTCATATGCAGATGAAAACTATCATTTTACATTATATTATTATGACCGTGCAGGAAACCTGGTACAAACTGTACCTCCCGCAGGAATCGTTCCACTCACGGCCAGCCAGATGAACAATACCCGTAACCACAGGCGTAATAGTACTATATTACCAGTAGTTAACGAGCATCGCCTTACAAGTTATTATCGCTACAATAGTCTCAATCAACCAGTTAGTAGCGCTACTCCAGATGGCGGAATTACCCATTATTCCTACGATGAAGCAGGGAGAACAATATTAACGCTGGATGCAGAACATAAATTGAGGAAACGTGCCCGGTACCTATTATATGATGCCTTTGGTAGAATAATAGAGTCCGGTGAATGTGATGCAAGGCAATTCCTCGCTATGGAAAGCAATTTGGGCTTGCGTCCGAGAATGAATTATGCTGCATTTGCCAATATTATTCAAAATGACCCTTCTCGGCGGGAGATAACCAAAACAATTTACGACAGTTCAACAGGCACTAATTTAGAAAACTGGTTTAGTAATACAAATAAAAACCTACGAAACAGGATTGGGGCTATTCTACTTTACGGCAACCTTCAATCAGGTTATGAACATGCAACCTATTACAGCTATGATATACATGGAAATATCAGGGAAATGGTGCAGGAATATGCCGGCCTAGCACGCCAATACCCTCACTTACTCAACGGCCAAGGTCATATCAAAAAATTTGACTACGAATATGATCTTACCAGCCAAAAATTACACACAGTCATTTATCAAAAAGGGAAACCCGACGAGTTTATCCAGCGCTATTCATATGATGCCGATAACCGGTTAATTACAGTTAAGACTGCCATACACGCTCAAGAGGATACAGCAACGATAGATACGGACGCCACTTATAGGTATTTCCCTCACGGACAAGTTTCGAGAATGGAGATTGGAAAAGACAAGATTCAGGGTTTCGACTATGCATACACAGTGAATGGATGGTTAAAGGCAGTGAATGGTGATGGAACTTCTCCAACTACTGATATGGGAAAAGACGGCGGAATGAATCAACAATTTGCAGCAGATGCCGCTGGCTTTACGTTGGGTTACTATGTGAATGACTATACACCCGTTTCAGGTAATATTACCACTGCTGCAATACGGGCATTACCAGCCTCCTCAATGAACAATCGGAGCCTGTACAATGGAAATATTGCTTACCAATTACAGGTTAACAATGCATTCACGCACCAGCCATTCTTATGTACCCAATACCGGTACGACCAACTCAACCGTCTTAAAGATATGCAGGTGTTGAATGGACTAAACAATCCAAACCAACCCATACAATCTTCAGAACAATACAGAAACAGTTTTACATATGATGCAAATGGGAATATACTTACCCAAACTCGTAAGGGCATAGAGGGAAGTGTTTCAGATGCCCTCAGCTACCATTATAACATCTCTATTAACAACCAGCTACTGCATGTAAGCGATACCGTTAACAACCAGTTTAAACAAAATGATGTAGACAACCAATTTGCAGGTAACTATCGCTACGACGATATAGGGAGATTGATAAGCGACCGGGCTGAAAATATTGAACAGATAAAATGGGCCAATCATCACAAGCCCTTGCAAATTATCAAATCGAATCGTGACACAATAGAATTTTCATACGATGCCCTCAATAACCGAATATCAAAGCGATTCAGGGATACAAGCACCTGGTATGTTAAAGATTTCTCCGGCAATACTATTGCATCCTATAAACTAACCAGCCAGGGAGTTGCCTTAGATGAGTTTTACATCTATGGAAAAGACCGTATCGGTACGTATCGCAAAAGCAACTTAACAGGCACAACACAAGGAAGCCAATGGCGTGGCGAGAAAAACTATGAATTCAGTAATCACCTCGGAAATGTTTTGGCGGTTTTCTCCGACCTTAGGATTTTAAAGGGGGCCAATGTATTTGATGCCCAGGTAGTGCAAGCCAGGGACTATTATCCTTATGGCATGGAGATGGAAGGTAGGTCGTATACACTCAACAGCTATAAATTTGGATTTAATGGATTTGAGAACGATGATGAAGTAAAAGGGAAAGGCAATCATTTAAGTCTTTCGGATTACTGCTACGATAGCAGATTAGGAAGAAGGTGGCAATTAGATCCCATCATCCAATATGGCATTTCCGGATATTCTTCTTTCAATAACAACCCTATATTCTATTTAGATCCAAGTGGAGAAAGTGCAATATCCATATTTGTTAAACAAGTTGCAAAAAGTGGATTAAAAAAGGCTGCAAAAGAAACGGTGGAAGTTACTTTAAAAGCTAAATTAAAATCATACACAAGCAAAGGTTGGGCTAAACAAATCGGAAGTGATGCTTTAGACGCAATTGATTTAGCTTCGTCGCAAACATGGTGGGAATATGCAATTGAATTTATACCAGTTGCTGGAGATGCATATGGGGCTTCAAAACTTGGTGAGAAAGGATATCGGATTTATAAAATAACACAAAAATTTGAAAGTATTGCAGAATGGGCTGGAAAAGCTGCTGGAAAAGCATTTAAAAGACTAGGACCCAATATATTAACTGGTAAAGGGTCAGATAGAATTGAATTTTTTACAAAAAAATTCAATAATCAAGGCACTCATTTAACTGAATCAGATTTAGGTGGGGCTGTCAAAGAGATATATGGACTTAAAAGTGGAATAAAAGAAGATGGAATAACTCCCTATCAGCATTTAAAAGAAGTACAAGAGTCTTTAGATGGAATGGGCAAACAAATAGAAGCACTAAGAAAAGAAATTAAAAAAGGAGCATTTGAGGGTGATTCATTAAAAGCAGCTGAAGGAATTTTAAGAGATGTCACTAATCAATACAATGAAATTAATAATACATTAGATAGTGCAAGAAAAGCTGCGAATAATTTTTAACTATGACTAGAAATATTCAAAGAAGCATCAGCAAATTAGAAGGCTGGATTTGGAAAGGAAAGATTCCTTCCAGAGATCAAAACAGTGGCACAGAATGCAGGTTTTTTGAATTACATGATAAACCAATTCAAGATTTAGAATTATCTGATATCAGATTTCTAATAGGTCAAAATTCTGGTTTGACCTATTTGGTACCACTCGCCATTGAGCATCTTAAATCCAACATTTTTATTGAAACAGAATATTATCCTGGAGATATGCTTACAGCATTGCTCACTATTAACAACAATCCCAATTATTGGCTTGAACATCC
>JBPOHG010000127.1:0-13828 GCA_052035835.1 Bacteroidota bacterium
CCCCTGCAAGCCCAGCCAGTCGAATATGTTGGGATAAATTTCTTTGATACTCCTGCTGTACCAGCTTTGGGGCAATGCATCATAAGCCATTCGGTTGATGCTGTCGGTTTTTTTGTAGTCCTTCAAAAACACTTCATAACCCCCGATCTGATTGGGTTCCCATCCATTGAGGCGCCGGATGAGGTTGATATCACACAAAGCAAAATTTTTGTCATATTCTTCTATGCCGGTCTTATAGATACCGGCTACGATTAAACGCCGGGCCGATTTGCTGCCATCGGTACGGAAAAAGAATACCAGCATGCTGTCGCCGGTTTTTATTTCGAGCTGGCGGGCGGTATGGCTGCTGATATTGATTTCCCTGCTATATCCGCTGTCTTTGAATGAAAGCCACTTTCCTTCCTGCAAAAATGACTGCAGCCTCGCAAAACGAAAACTGCTGTCGATCCCTTTTAACAAGACACTTTCAATTCCTGTTTCAAACTTCAGGATCGCCGACTTGGTAGCATACCTTTCTACAGAAACAGCTTCTGGAATCGAACGCAGGTATGTTTCTACTGAATCATTCTGGTAAATCGGGTATTCCTCGGCCACACTAACTTTTTCCTCGAAATCCTGTTGCACCCTGATATGCCCCCAAAAGCTAAAAACCTTATTGCTGATCACTTGCTGAAATCCATTCACAAAGCTCAACGCAACAATCATCACTGCTACGCTTAATGCAGTTGCGCCTACTGCCAGCCTGATAATAAAGCGGGAGAAAGTTTGCCGGTTTTTAAATGCGATGCGGTTGGCTATGAAGAAGGAAACATCCAATCGGTATAATTTTGGTATCTTTCAAAAGTAAATAATAAAGCTATTCAATGAATTTGTTTTCGCGAAAGGCCGTGGCGGTAGCTGTAGCAATTTTGTTTTTTGTACTATCAGCAGTTGCACAACATGTAGAAGAAGTGTATAAACCTTACATTAAAACGGCACAATTGTTTGAATATGGCAACCAGCAGGGCTTGCCTGTTTTGATGCTTGGCGGTTCAAACAGGATGGAATTGGGTTTTGATGACATAGAAGGAAATGTTAAAAATTACTACTATACTTACGTGCTTTGTGATTATAACTGGAAACCGGTTAATTTAAATCCATTCGATTACATCAGGGGTTTTACGCAAAACCGTATCAATACTTACCGGTATTCTTCCATTGCATTTACAAGATATACCCACTACCAGGCCATCCTGCCCGAGCGAAATTGTGAGCCTACAAAATCGGGGAATTACCTGCTGAAAGTATTCCTGGATGGAGATACATCCAAAATCGTTTTCACCAAACAAATGATGGTGGTCGACCAGAAAGCAGTGATCAGTGCATCGGTTGTACAGCCATTTACGCCCCAACTCTTTACCACCCACCAAAAGATCCGTTTTTCTGCGAATATCAAAGGCATCAATAGTTTTAGTGCTGCTCAACAAGTGAAAGCGGTGATCCTTCAGAATAACCGATGGGATATGGCACAGAAAGATATCCCACCTACTTTTGTGAGAGGGAATGTACTCGAATACAACTCAGAGAATATCGGTTTGTTCCCCGGCGGTAAAGAATGGCGTTGGCTCGATTTGAGGAGCTTTCGATTGCAAAGCGACCGGATTGACAGTGCAAAATACACGAAAGCCACCACCGAAATTTTTCTCAAAACGGATGTCGACAGGGGAGGGCAGCGATATGTTTATTTCCCTGATCTCAATGGAATGTTTAGTGTCGTAACGTATGAAACAATCAATCCCCTTTGGCAGGGAGACTATGCTACGGTGCATTTTAATTTTACCCGTCCCGACGGTAACCCATACCCGAAGCAGGATATTTACTTAGCTGGAGGCTTTACAGGTTTTGATCTTACCGACCAGTGGAAGATGGTCTTTAACCCGGCCAATGGCAAGTACGAATGCACTACTTTTCTCAAACAGGGGTATTACAACTATACTTATATTGCCCGCAGCCAGGATAATCCATCTCAAACAACCGAACTGGAGGGTAATTATTGGGAAACAGAAAATTCCTACACTATTCTCATTTATTACAAATCATTTACCGACAGAAATGATCAACTAATCGGTATCAGTAGCATTAATTCCCGAACAGATAAGCCTGGTTTCAGCTTTTAGGTATAAATTTTTCAGATTTAATAAAAGGATCGGTTTTTTTTGCCTGTACTCAACTATATTTGCAGCCGGCAAGTCTTATACGACCAGCTCCTGTTGAACTCCCCCAGGACCGGAAGGTAGCAAGGGTAGATGGTTGAGCGGTGCGATGTAAGTAACTTGCCTTTTTTTATGCCTATATCCCGGATATCAACTGGCAATTCTTCTTCCGGTTGATAAATATTGGAAAATTTGTATCCCCGATTGCCGGCTAATCGGAAATGGCTGCTAACTTTGCCGCGTTCATTAAATCTACCTAAACAATCCTATATGAAATTTTTTATCGATACGGCAAACCTTGCACAGATCAAAGAAGCCAATGACCTGGGTATCCTCGATGGTGTAACTACCAACCCTTCCCTGATGGCCAAAGAAGGCATCAAAGGGCAGGAGGCGGTCATGCAGCATTACAAAACCATCTGCGAAATGGTTGATGGAGATATCAGTGCAGAAGTAATTTCAACAGATGTTGATTCAATTATTGCAGAAGGAAAAAAACTGGCAGCTATCCACGAAAATATTGTGGTGAAAGTACCGATGATCAAAGACGGGATCAAAGCCATCAAGTGGTTCACCGAAAACGGGATCCGTACCAATTGCACGTTGGTGTTTTCGGCCGGACAAGCCATACTGGCTGCAAAAGCAGGCGCTACATATGTATCCCCTTTCATAGGAAGGATAGATGATAGTGGTTGGGATGGTATGGACCTGATTCATCAGTTGAGCCAGATATTTAGTATTCAGGGGTACAAAACAGAGATACTGGCGGCTTCCATCCGCAATCCAAATCATATCATTAAATGTGCTGAAGCAGGCGCAGATGTTTGTACCTGCCCGCTCGATTCTATCCTCGGTTTGCTGAAACATCCCTTAACAGATATTGGCCTTGCCAAATTCCTGGAGGATGCGAAAAAATTTGCATAATAGCTTTCAATCAAAGAGCCGGATCTGATAAAGATCCGGCTCTTTGATAATTATATAATTGCATATCAACTATTTTTCTTTTTCTTTTTCCGCATGCCGTTGAGTATTTCTTCCTGTGTGGGTAGCGGGCCATCATCAGGTTTCTTTTTTACATACATGGTAAAGGATTTTTGTAAATCACTGTTGCGCAATTTCACCTGGATATGTACTTTTTCTTCTGCAAAATCAATGGGCAATACGAGGCTGTTGCCAATGAATTTTCCTGATGAGCAGGTAAAGATGAGTTGCGTGGTATCAAGCGGCAAATAACGGCCATTTGATAACAGCCCATCAATATTGATATAATTATACGTTCCCTTCTTAAGGCTGTCGGTATACAGGTTTACATAAATGCTGTCTATTTGCTGCGCATGTGCATAAAATCCTATGGATAATAAAGCGGGGAGTATAATTTTCTTCAATGAATTCTTTTTACAAAGTTGAAAAAAAACTGCGGATTTTTTGTTAACGCAGCTATAAAACTCCGGGGTTGCTACAAAGCCGAAATGCCCACCTTTTGGCGCAGGAAATCTTTTTTGTTCACTTCTGCCAGCATAAACAGGGCAAGGTCGCCGGCATTGATTTTTCCCAAATTTGGGGTTGGTACCGAATTGGATGCCGTTACAAAATCGCCGGTTGCTTCCTGGTCAATGATATCGGGCGAACAAACGAATGTCCATTCGAGGGAAGATGCTGCGAGGAATTCCCAGGCGGCAAAATGCTCCCTGCTTACGGGTAAGTATTGCGGTGGGAAATCAGGGGATTCCATGATCAGCTTCCCATCTTCCCCTTGAAGGGACCCCATGCCGCCTAGTGCAACCATCCTCTTAACAGCAGCCTTCTCCATTTGTTCTACAATGTTCTTCATTCCCAGTGAACGGGCTTTATCGGTACCATCAAAGCCGCCGCCGATAGCCGATAATACTGCATCTGCGCCACTAACAGCATCGTATACCTGCTCTTCACTAAAGAGGGCCCCCTGTACCAAACTGAGTTGTGGATTGTTGGGGAGTTGTGCGGTAAATACATTCCTGCCGAATGCACGAACGGTATGGCCATTGTACAGGGCCTGTTTTACAAGTTGTTTGCCTACCATGCCGGTAGCACCAAAAATTGTGAGGATCATAATGATTTATTTATCGGAGCACATCTGCATATTGATCTCTTTTTTTGTCGAAAACAGATTTAGCAAACGGGCATAGGGGAATGATGCGGTACTGTTTTTCACGGGCATATCCGGCTGCACGTTCAACCAATTGCATGCCAACATTTTTACCTCGTAGCCGGTCATCTACTTCGGTATGGTCGATGATCATGATATCGGGGAGTGTGATCGAATATGTCATTTCTGCAAGTTGTTCGCCTTCCTGTGAAACAAAAAAAGCGCCCTTGGTACCTTCTTCTCTTTGTTGGATGAGCATGATTATACATTTGTTATGCCGGAAAAACATTTATTTTGGATACGAAAACCTGGCGTAGGTTCATAAATTATTTCATTGGCAAAGATACTGGTATTTGATAATTACGATTCCTTTACTTACAACCTGGTACACCTGGTTGAAAAAATAATGCACTACAAGCCCGATGTACGACTAAACGATCAAATCAGTATACCTGCAATCGAACAATACGATAAGATCATTTTATCTCCCGGGCCCGGCATCCCTTCAGAAGCGGGGCTGTTGTTATCAGTCATTGAAAGATATGCATCTTCCAAATCTATCTTAGGTGTTTGCCTGGGCCAGCAAGCGATAGGGGAAGTGTTTGGAGCAACCTTGTTTAACCTCCCGGATGTTTTTCATGGCGTATCTACTCCCGTTCACCTGCATGAAACCAGTAAAGGCCTTTTTAAAGGCCTGCATGCAACCGAAATGGTGGGGCGTTACCACAGCTGGGTGGTAAGCCAGGATTCATTGCCTTCATCGCTTCAGGTAACCGCTACAGATGAAGAAGGGTATATTATGGGGCTTCGCCACAACCGTTACGATGTGCAGGGGGTGCAGTTTCATCCCGAAAGCGTGCTTACTCCATGTGGTGAAACCATTTTACGAAATTGGCTACTCAATGATTAAGATCATATTTTTTAAGTAGCGCACATTTACTTTTTTACGCTATCTTGCCTGCATACCACTTGAAAGACAACCAGGCTATTGCTCACTTATTACCTGGATACATGGATTTGCTCGACAAGATTATCGCGTACAAAAAAGAAGAACTGGCTGTTCGGAAACTCATGGTAGAAGAAGAATCTTTATACGATTCTGCCTATTTCCACAGGACCTGCCTTTCACTAACAGATGCACTCAAAGGAAATGAAGCGCCACAAATCATCGCTGGTTTCAAGAGGCGTTCTCCCGGAAAGGCATCTATGCACCCTCATCAAACGACAGCGGAAGTAATGAACGACTATGTCGCATATGGCGCAAGTGCCGTGTTTGTGTATACCGACCATTATTTCTTTGGCGGCAATACAGAGGATATGGTGATTGCCCGTGAACAACCATTGCCTTTGATAAGGGAGGATTTTATCATCGACCCTTACCAGGTCATTGCCAGCAAAGCAATGGGGGCCGATGCCATTATGCTGGTTGCGTCTATTTTGGAACCGGGAGCGGTAGAAGCTTTAAGCGGGAAGGCGAAAGAGATAGGCCTCAACTGCATACTGGAAGTTCACCACCCTGAAGATTTAGCGCATCTCAATACAAATATTGATTTGGTATGTATCAACAGGTGCAACCGGAGGAATTATCAGGTAGATACTACGATGGCCGCCATCGCTGCCAGGGAAGCCTGGAATGAAAGGCCTCGTTTGTGCGGAGGTGGAATAGACAGCGTTGCCACAGTAAAAGAGTTATCGGATTTGGGATTCAGCGCTATCCTGATTAGTGGTATATTTATGAAAGAACCTTTGCCGGGAAAAGCATTTGCATCTTTTATGCAGGAGCTGAAAGGAAAATGATCACAGGCTAAAATTAGTTAGCAGTTATGAACATCAAAGTATGCGGTATTACCGATATTGAGCAACTTTCTCAGCTGGCTGCAATGAACGTTGATTATGCCGGCTTTGTATTTCACAAAGAATCCCCTTTTTACATAGACGGGAATATAAGTGCCAACCAGTTAAATGAAGAAGATGTATCCGTTAAAAGAGTGGGGGTATTTGTAAACAGTTCGTTGGAATATATACGGTCGGTGATTGCCGAATACAAACTTCAAATGGTGCAGCTCGAGGGAAATGAAGAACCAGCACTCTGTAAGGAATTATCTGCGTATACCCAGGTAGCCAAGACTTTTTTCATTGACCATAGCCAGGATGATACCATCGACCATTTATTGGAGGGTTACGATGATTGCTGCGATTACTACACTTTTGATACGGTCGTTAAGAAGAATTTTGGAGGGATTGCAGAAAAGTTCGACCTGCACAAAATAGCGGCCAGTAAAATAGAAAAGCCATTCTTTTTAGGAGGGGGTATCAAGCCCACAGATACTGAACTTATTAGAAATTTTCATCATCCCGATTTTTTTGGCATCGATCTCAATTGTTATTTTGACGAGCGCCCTGGTGTGAAAGACATTGGGATGCTGCGTGAATTCATACAGTCTTTACAGATCATTCCAACCGGCACCTAGCCAGCCCGGGAAACCGGTTGTTAAATAAAGCTGAATGGTTAGGAAGAAATCCAGAAAGGCATTAATTTGCAGTTGCCGTTTAGAAAGGCACTTTTCTACAAATGAATAAATATTTTCTCATTTCGCTGCTATTGCCCGGAATGGCAATTGCTCAATCGAAGCCAAAAACTACTGCACCTGATAAAATGCCTCCCGGACTGGTAAAACAGGCCGAAGGTTACCAGATCAATGGCGCTGTTACAGGGTTCCCCGAAGGAACGGTGGTTGACCTTATCAACGGCAACAACGGGATGCCTGAACTGAGCACCAAAATCGTGAACGGAAAGTTTTCATTTTCAGGGAAATTGGATTATCCCGACTTTAAGCTGATTGCATTTAACAAGGTTGCACCGTATATCCCCATTTTTCTTGATAATAGCAAAGTATCGCTTATCGGCAAAAAAGATGAACTGGATAAAGTGCAGATCAAAGGGTCGCCCACCAACGATGATTTTACAGAGTATAGTAAGCTTTCAAAACCTTATGAGAAGTATTTCATAAGGGATGCTGCTTTTGATTCTGTGGCTGCAAAAAAAGGCGCAGCTATATTAGAAGATTTTGTACTCAGGCACCCCGCTTCTTATGTTTCACCGCTGGCCATTTTTAGAAATAATCAATTAACCACCGACGATGAACTGATGGAGAAGTTGTACGCCGGCTTAACGCCTGAAGTGCAAACTTCCCCCATCGGAAATTATGTTGCACAACAAATTTCAGAAGCGAGGAAGAACCCACTCGGTAAAGTATTGCCAGAGTTTTCCCAGGAAGATACTACAGGCAAACCGGTTAGCCTTTCTTCATTGAGGGGAAAATATGTGTTGATTGATTTTTGGGCAAGTTGGTGCGGCCCCTGCAGGCAGGAAAACCCAAATGTGGTAAATGCATTTCATAAATACAAGCATAAGAATTTTACTGTTTTGGGTATTTCGCTCGACAAAGAAAAAAAGAAATGGATAGAAGCGATTCAGGTGGATGGGTTACACTGGACACAGCTCAGCGACCTAAAAGGTTGGAGCAATAGTGTGGCTCAGCAATTTCAGATTGGCAGTATTCCACAGAATTTTTTAATAGACCCATCGGGAATTGTGATTGCAAAAAACCTTCGTGGCGCAGCCCTGGAAAGTAAATTACAGGAATTGTTGAAATAATTATATCAACCACTAAATTTAAAGGCTACATATAAAAGTAAAATTGAAAGGCAACTTACTTAATGGTAAGTTGCCTTTTGTATAACTGTACCGTATTTTCCAATCCGAAATAGATCGCATCACAAATCAATGCATGCCCGATAGAAACCTCCAGTAAACCAGGTATCTCGCTGGCAAAAAAATAAAGGTTGTGCAAGTCGAGGTCATGGCCTGCATTAATACCCAATCCACATTCCATTGCTTTTTCAGCTGCTGCTTTATAAGGCGCAATAGCTGCTTCTTTCTTTCCGGAAGCATAAAGGCTTGCATAACTTTCTGTATAAAGTTCGATGCGGTCGGTACCGGTTAGTTTGGCAGCTTCTACCATTTCGGGAACCGGGTCAACAAAAATCGACACCCGGATGCCTGCATTTTTAAATACAGCTATGATATCCTGTAAGTAATTCGTATGCTCAATGGTGTTCCAGCCATGATTGCTTGTTAACTGACCGGTAGCATCGGGTACCAGGGTAACCTGGTGGGGCTTATTGGCCAATACCAATTGTACAAATTTATTTTCAGTAGGGTTGCCTTCAATATTGAATTCGGTACAGATCAATTTTTTCAGGTCATATACATCCTGGTACCGGATATGGCGTTCATCGGGGCGGGGGTGAACGGTGATGCCATCGGCGCCAAATTGCTCAATATTCCTGGCTGCTTTCAGCAGATCAGGATTATTGCCTCCTCTTGAATTGCGCAATGTAGCCAGCTTATTGATGTTTACAGAAAGCTTCGTCATCTTCAAATTTTAAAATAAAGGTACGGTCTTTCTTTGGGCAGAGTTAGAGTGGGTTACAAATTGCTGTTGCGGCTGTCCCGGATGTTTTTCTGAACTGCAATGGCTCCAAAGAGCGCAAGTAGAAATGCAAAAGCGTAGAAGCCTTTTTCGCTGGGTACCAGTTCGGCATTCCATAAGCCAATCACCAGGAGGACAATAGATAAAATGGTAGTAAACCAGCAGAGCCCGTAGTACACTTCAGTAACAGGAATGCCTTCCAGTTTATCCCTCACTGCTTTTTGCACCGATACGACGGCAAACAGTCCGAACATCAATACGGTGAAATAATACCCTTTTTCATTGAGCATCATATCGGCCCTCCATAAACCAGTGATGAAGCCAATCATCCCGGTTCCAAGGGCAATCCACGATGCGGCAATAAAAGCGTTGGATGGTTTTTGAACAGTCATGTTAGTTGTTTTGTTTGCTCAAAAATATATGCGTACCTGTTAACGAAAATGTAAACGAATGAGTTCTTAGGGAAAGCTAACTACAGGCAGTGAAATGTTTTTACATTTTTTTAAGAGTTACCCAATCCAAACCAAATTAATTATTGCTGTATAAGGTCACGGATAACCACAGACGCAGTTACTGCGCCAAAAGTTGCAGGTAAATATGAGATGGTGCCGTATGCCGACTTTTTATAATTCTTTCCATCGGTGAGCATCAGGCTTTCTTTCATGGGTTGTTCGGGTGAAAAAACCGTTTTGATGCCACGATAAATCCCGTGTTTTTTTAAATTTTTTCTCACTTGCTGTGCAAACGGGCAATTGTAGGTTTTTGAGATGTCTACAACTTTTAGGCGGGTAGGATCGAGTTTTGCACCAGCCCCCATGCTGCTCACAACAGGAATTTTACTTTCAAATGCAGTACGGAGGAAAGTGATCTTTGGTGTAATACTGTCGATCGCATCAATGATATAGTCAGGCTGCAGTGCAATTATTTTTTGAACCATTTCGGGGTTGATAAATTCTTTTACCACTTGTAGTTCCAGTTCAGGGTTAATGGCCTTCAGCCTTTCGGCCATGATATCTGCTTTGGCTATACCATGGTTGGTAGCGAGGGCGTGCAATTGGCGGTTTCTGTTGGTGGGATCAACTACATCTCCATCAATGATGGTCATCCTGCCAATGCCGCTGCGGCAAATGAATTCTGCTGCGTATGAGCCTACACCGCCCATTCCTACTACCATTACATGCTTTTGGGTGAGTAGTTGCACTTTATCCGATCCGATTAATAAACTGGTTCTCCCCAGCCAGCTGATATCTTCCATCATTTGAGTGTGATATTAAAAAACCTGCCTAAGGTTTCATGTAGCTGCAAACTTAAGTCTTCAACCGAAATATTCCTGATATTGGCAGCAAGTTGGTACTGGTCGTGGATATTTATTGTGCTGGCATCAGTTTCCAGGAAAAATGCATGGAGTGGTGCAGCAGCCATCACTGTTTGCATGCGTGCTGTTTGCAGGGATTCCCCAAATGAAATGGCATGGCCTTCTTCCCAAATTTTTTGGGCAATTTTCAATGCATTGTTGAATCCATGAAAAACAACCGGGACTTGGTTTTTATGCTGGCGAAGCAATTGTAACACGGCATCGTGTGCACGAACGCAATGTATGATCAATGGTTTTTTAATTTCGTTTGCCCATAACAGTTGGGTGACAAATACTTTTTCCTGGAAAGGGAAGTCAATTGTAGAAAGCCTGTCGAGCCCGCATTCCCCGATTGCCACCACCGTGGGTTCTTTGCTACAGGCTTGCAGGGAAGCAAAATCATTTTCAAATGTTGAAACATTGATATGCCAGGGGTGCAGGCCAGCAGAAGCAGCCGTTCCCTTGGGGATATGGTGGAAATCATGATGATAATTGTGTATTGCCCATTCTCCTTGGAGGCAACGCCCGTGTGAATGTATGTTAATGTATGGATACTTCATATAAAGAGAAAGATAAGAAAGCTTAAAAAATAAGCAATTCATGCAACCATTTTTTCCTGAAAACAATCTATATGGCAGTTGCACTCTGCAACTTTTTTAGGAATTGGCAGGGGCTGTAGTCTTACAGCTCCTTCTTTTTTTAACCCATTTTAAGCATTCGTTGTCCATGATCAATGTACATCATTTTACTATCCGGCAGAGTGGAAGCAGTCATCGGATTTATGTTAATGATTTGTTGTTTGGAACCATTGATGAGGGGGTAGGGTATCGCTGGTACCTGCTTCTGCATGCAACGGCCGAACAATTCCTTGTTCAAAAACATACCGGCCTCGAACCATTTTATTCCATCAGTGACATCAGTACAGGCAACCTGGTTGGCCGTGTTCCTGTATCGCTAATTTTTCCTTTTGATGCCAAACTTTCTCTGGAAAGAAAGGGTTTGGAAACCATTTACTGGGTGCCACGGAATGTTTTTTCACTTCACTGGATATGGAAGCAAGCAAATAATATAATTATAGAAGCGGTGGAAGATATTCTTCCGTCGGGGAACTCAGGGATGCTTAAATATGCACAAAGTACCGGGGAGGTTTCGTTGTTAACGCTGTTGGTTTTTTTTTTATCACTGCGCAGAAAGCAGCGGCTCACACTTGGTTTTTATCATTTCAATAAAAACAAGGAAGAGAAATATTAATAATTGATTTATCAGGAAAATTAACTCTAAAAAATCAGCGGTTTCTTTTAGCACCAAAGGTTGGTTTGTTGAAAATGCTTTCGTCTATACCGGATGTATTTACTTTTGAGGCAGCGTATCTGATGGTGCCTTTCGCTGTAGTGATTTCATATTGAAGGACCAGCCCGGGAATTTTTTCAAATGCTGGTTCTATCTCTTTATGGAGTGCTGGGAGTGCCGTGCTGTAAAAGGCAGTAATGGTTTGGCCATTGTTTAAACGGATCAATGCTTTTTTACATGTATAGCCGGCAATTTTTCTTGTTTCATTTTCAAATGAACAGGCAGCAAGCTGGTATTTGCTATTCATGTTTTTCCATTGGGCGGCATTTAGCGGGTACTGGTACTTGTTAGTTCCCGATTCTTTGGAGATGATCACTTCCTGGTTGCTTCCCCCGGGGTTAAAAATGTATATGTTTTGGATACGCATCAGTGATACCATGCGTATCCTGCATTGGTTGCCGTCTTTCATGATCGTTTTAATCCCTCCATTGTATGTTTCTTCAATACCGGCTTTTTTGCTTTTGGTATTGATTACAATGTCATATACGATCGTAAGCGGGCTGTCGGCGGCATTGGTATTTTCATGATACTGGCCCAGGAGTATTGTTTCCGGGAATGCCAGTATCAATAAACTGATCATAGCAATATGTAAAAAGGAACGCCGCATATGTTATTTTAATAATAATTCTGAAAGGTCTATGATGTCCATTGGGTTTTTATTGCCAGTTTGGTCGAAAAACGCTTCGTCTTGCTTTTTCCATTTGTTCAGGGTAGCCTGTGCTTTTCGTGCTTTCCTCGTTGGTTTGTTGTTCCTGTTTGTTTTATACATCAGTTGCAAAAAATCACGCATTTTATCAGAAATATTCACATAAGAGAACTTATTAAGGGTAAGCGTGGGTTTATTGTCGATATCCTGCAAAAATGTTTGTGCTTCTTCATAAGTGAAACTGGTGAGCAGGTAAATAAAGTCTCCATTTGGTATTGGGATATGCAGGTTCCTGGTAATAGGTGCGGGCCTGCCGGCAGCCAATTCTACATCATGTTTGCTTACGTGTATTTTATTGGATCCTTTTTTACCGTTGGCCGCTTGGTTATCTGATTGTTTTTTTTCTGAAATTGTTGCAGTTTGGGTAAAGCCCTGTTTGCTATTGTTGTTTCCTTTTTGCTTAAACTGTATGACCAGTACATAGCCGATACCAGCAGTGAGTAATATAGCAGCAGCTGCTTTCAGCCAGGAAACCAGGTTGATTTTTTTCTTTTTGGGGGCCAGTTGTAATTCTTGTTCTGATGAAAGAATTGCAATGATTTTGTTATAGTCGAAAGCTGGGGGGAGCTGTTCTTTATCTGAATAAGAGCGCAATTGGCCAAAAACATTGGCCTGCTCATTACCGCTAACCGGGTTAGTACCATCCTGTTGAACGCCTTTTATTGCATCCGAAGACCTGGAATCCTGTGGCAGTAATTTTTTTATTTTGTTCCAAATCTTTGCAAAAAGGCCTTCAGGGGGATCAACCTGGTGGTGCTGAAGATCTTTGAATATGTTAGCTTTATCTGCCATTCACATCTGTAATGCTTTTTTGCAATAGTGTTTTTGCTCTCGATAACTGCGATTTGCTGGTTCCTTCCGAAATGCCCAACATTTCTGCAATTTGCTTATGGTTATATTCTTCTACGAGGTATAGGTTTACGACGGTTCTATAGCCATTTGGGAGCTGTTGAATCATTTTTAACAGCTCAGTCTGTGACAATTTTTCAAGCCCCTGTATTTCACCAGATGTAACACGTAGGTTCTCATCTAGTTCATCAAACACAGCTTTTTGCTTGTTTTTAATTAAATCTAGGCAGGTATTCACGAATATTTTGCGGGCCCATCCTTCAAAGGATCCAGCCCCTTTAAACGCCGAGAGGTTTTTATAAACCCTGATGATTCCTTCCTGGAAGAAGTCATTTGCATCATAAGCGTTGCCGGCATATCGAAGACATAGGCTGTACATTTTGCCGGATAGCATATCATATATGGCCCGAAAGGCCTTCTCATCACCCTGTATCGCCATTGTAAGCAAGACTGAAAATGGATGGCCAGGGTTGCTTTTTTCAGAATTAATTTTTCGATCTCCCTTTATTACCATGGATTGTTTATGTACCTTATAATGGTTGGTACATAGGATGAGGGATCAAACTGGCTGCAAGATAAGGAATTATCTCTTTTATCAAACTTCAGTTAATATCGGTCTTCAAATTTCTGCTTTATTGATGGGATGTGGTGGAAGTCTGAAAAAGAAGAGAATTTGAAAAAGTATTTAACCTTGCAATCGCGTTGTTCTTTTCGCAGAATGGTTGCAATTTTCTCAGATGTATCAATGCGGAAGCC
>JBPOHG010000304.1:0-1581 GCA_052035835.1 Bacteroidota bacterium
CGAAGAGGTAGGCAGTTCTAGTCTGCTCTCCGGTACTTGAAAGCAAGTAAAAAGAAAGTCCACTTTTAAGTTGACTTTCTTTTTATTAGAACATTTGTCAAGTATTTATCCGGCCATCAACTTACCAATAACCTCCTGTTTGGAAGCAGGAATACAGAACAGGTTGCCATAAAATGCCTTTTTTTCTTCTACCTTGTTAGAGAACTCGTCTACAAAAACATATCCGCTGTCTTTCAACAAATTGAAGAGTGCTTCATGGTTTTCGGTAACCTCAATCATCATTATCGGGCGCAGGTTTGCAAGTACATCGGGCATGCCTTTAATGGCCATATACTCAGCACCTTCAATGTCAATTTTGATAAAGTCAATGCGGTTGATGCCCTTCTGTTTTACAAAATCATCAATACGGATGGTTTCTACTTGTACCTCATTCTTTTTTAAATCAACGAATGTTTTTGAATGGATTTTTTTAGTTACCCGGTAATCTTTCACCAGTGAATTGCTTTGCCCGGTGAGATTTTCAAGATAGAATGTAGCGGTTCCATTGGTATCAGAAACAGCTTTCTCCACCAATTCTACATTCTTGTTTTTAGCATTCGCAATATTCTCCCTCACGTAACCAAGGTTGTTGACGCCAGGTTCAAACACGTATACTTTACCGTTAGGTCCGGCCAGGTGAGAAAAGAAAACACTAATGTATCCAATATGTGCACCCAGTTCAAAGACGGTATCACCTTCATTGATTAGTTTCCTGAAATTGTCCATTTGGATTTTCTCCCGGTTTTTACCATGGTACCAATACCCTTTATGGATAAATGCGTCGAGTTTGAATTTAGATCCTGTATAATGGTGTTTGATACTAATATTGCCCAGGTTCAGCTTCTTCAACAGTGGGATGATGATCTTCCTGAGTTTTTTGTTTCTGTAAAGTTTCATACTATAGAAATTGGCTTTTTCTGACTAAACAGTCTGTTAAGGGAGCTTAAAAATAAAGGATTCAATCCAATGTTTACGCATTAAATAAAAAAATGCCTGTTTTGTGCAGGCATTTTCTTTATTCGGTGCTATAATATTACATTTCCGAAAAATATTGGTGGAAATAGGGGATGGTTTCAATCCCTTTATAAAAGTTTGCTATATCAAATTTTTCATTCGGGCTATGCAGGTTATCACTATCGAGCCCAAAACCCATCAGTACGATCTTAATGCCCAATTCTTTTTCAAACAATGCACAAATTGGTATACTACCTCCTCCTCTTACAGGAATTGGCGATTTGCCAAATGTAGCTTCTATCGCTTTTGCAGCGGCTTTATACGCTTTGCTATCAATAGGGGTTACATATGGCTCGCCTCCATGATGTAAAGCAGCTTTTACAGTTACATAGGGTGGGGCGATTTTTTGAAGGTGGTTGATGAGCAAATCAGTGATTTTATCTGACTGTTGATTAGGAACCAGCCTTGCCGAAATTTTTGCAAATGCTTTTGAAGGCAAAACCGTTTTTGCGCCTTCGCCGGTGTACCCACCCCAGATTCCATTGAGTTCGAGTGTAGGCCTGATACCGGTTCTTTCGTTGGTTGAAT
>JBPOHG010000325.1:0-4115 GCA_052035835.1 Bacteroidota bacterium
CCAAAATCCCAATACCATTTATAAGAATATGTGCCGGCAAGATACGTTGTAGTATCACGGAAACGTACCGAATCGGTTACACAACCATTGTTTGTCCAGAACATTTCAGCAACTGGTGGGTCATAAATGGCCAGATCAAAATCACGTTCAAACGTATTGCCACATCCATCAGAACTGGTGGTACCCGCAATCACATTGATAGGATAACCGGGTGTACTATTTGCAGGCGAATAAGTAAATGTATGCGGAATTTTATACCGCCATACCTGTTTTGCACCTATGAAATATGAACTTTCAAAAATAGCGTCTACAGCTGCCTGTGAGGGATACGACTCATTGGGCTGGAAACCGCCAAAATTAAATGCGAGCGAATTGGGAATAAAAGGAAAAGTAATCGTTAAATAAAATGGCGTACCCGTACATGCCACCGGATCTGGGGAGATGCTCAACGGGTTGATGGGTTCAATAAAATTGTACAGGTCTTTAATATTCGTGCCGGCATTGTAACCATAGGATTCTGCCGTGGCAAAACCATATGCGATGGCATTGAAACCCGAATCAGACTCAATCCTGTGAACACCTGCAGCAGATAGTTGGCGGCTGAGGTATGAAAAGCCAGGATCTTGTGGATGTACTGTAAATTGTGAAGCAGGTACCGTAACCCCGTCGAGTTTAAATGAGCTGATAGCAGTACCGGTATTGGGAATTACAACATTGTAATAATGCTCATCAATACTAAAGTTGGGCGTCGCATTCCATAATACTTTTGAAATATTCTGCTCAACTGCACTTAAGTAGATCACTTCCGGGTCGCCAGGATTGGAACCCGAGGGTGGGTTTCCGCACAATCCCTGCGAAGCTATATACTGTGCAACGATGATCGGTAAATCGGCTTCAATTTTCTGTGGCTGGTTTGTTTGAGGTAATTCGTAATAAAAATTATTAAGAAGCGGAACTGCAACAGGCAACCCGTTTACAGTGACCTGGGTAGCCGGATCAGCTACGCATATACGGTATATATTATTGTTAAGGCTACTGGTAGGAACGGTAAGGTATTTTTTCCCCCAGGCATCTTTGGGGAATGCCTGAACCATGTAATTGTCGGAAGAAGCAGATGTATTCCCACATGTGATACTGATACGGCCACTTCCCGAAAAAACGGCTATTCGTTTACAACCTCCCGAAGCAGAAGGGATACTTCTGATTTTAGATCCGGTTAAATCCACCCCTGTAAAAGGATTTGTGAAACTCGTTAACTCCCCCATCACATTGTAAACCTGCCCTTGTGTTAAGTTTACAGTGAAAGGCACACCTGCAGGATGCCCAATGGCATTTCCACTGGGTGTGATCTCCACGGTGGTTGTTCCGGTATCGGTTGCTACCACATAAAACCAGCAATTGGCTTCATCGGTGTTTGAAATATTTTTATAGTTAATTGAATAGTACTCTTTTCCCAGCGTATTGGTTGGGAAAAGGATGGTGGCACCAGATACATTCTGATTATAAATATGCGCATAGGCAACCATTGGCTTATCAGAGGTAATATGTATTCCCTTATTTTCCGGGGCAACTGAAGCAGCCGTAAGCCTTGAATCCTGAACACCTGCTTTTGGAATTGCATTTGAAGTGAGAACGGTTGGAGTGGCCGGACTGGTTAAGGTTTGGGTATAACCGGTTCCCGGAACGCTGATGGTAATATTGGTAACCTGGTCGGTTGCAAAATACAAAACCATTTGCTGGCCATTGCCATTGCTCATTACCTGGTGATAGCCATAAGCTACCCAAAAATCTTTCCCTTTATTGGAAAAGCTTTGTGAATATGCCTGATTTGCCGATATGATAATAACAAGCAGGAGTAGATATTTCCTCATTGCGGATTAGTGTAAATTGGTTTATTGACCGGTTTTCAAAGGTGGACGCTTCGGGAATAGGATTTGCAGCCTAAATGTAACAAGAATAATCCACAAAGAAGGCACATTGAGGCGGAAATTGACAAACGGGAGACAAACAAAAAAGCCGCATAGACATGCAGCTTTTGTTAAGAATCTTTCGATTCTGTAACCCCCAAAGAAAACTTCGTAACCGGTTACCGGTATAATATTTTAGCAGGTATTTATGCTTGTTTTTTAGCCCTTCCCCGCATGGCTGTTTCTAAACTTACCGGGATCATAGCCCAATAAGTAGGCATTGGTTGAAGCCGTCCCAATCTCCACCATAATCTTGAGGGTTGATCGAGCGCTCTTTCGAGTAGCTGCCATATTTGAAACAATTGATTCATATTTAATTAGTTACACTTTAAAGTAAGGCAGCAGCTACCGGCTTATTGGAACCGGTAGCTACCGGTAGCAAAGATTGGTGACACCAAGCTTTGCCTGCAATTGGTTCAAAAGAGCTATGATTGTACATCAATACTCGTTGCGAACCTGCTTCCATTACTTATTGATGAGTGTGTGGATAACCTACATTGATGCCCCTCTTTCAAACTACACATATCGGCAAACCTGAATTTTCGGTACTTTCTTGCATTTAATCCTTCCATCCGCTTCCATTCGCCATAAGTTATAGTACCATCATAATGAATCGCTTTTACACGGTAATAATGATTCTTGGTATTACGCTGCATTGATTCCTTAAAGAGATAAGACTTTGCACCCTGCTCTTCCATCCCATCGAGAACCAGTCCCACCGTTTTTGCAACAGACTTATCTTCTGAACGTTCTACTTCGAAATGATGAATGCTGGTTTCGTTGTTGGCCTTCCATGTAAGCAGTACTGAATTCCCATACAAGCTCACTTCAAAAAATTGAATATCAACTGAATTACTAAATAATTGCTTATTAATGATATATGTATACTTATTACCATCCTCCTTACTTGAGTGGCTAACATCTAATACTGCAGCATTTGCAAATGGAGCTGAAGCAATTAGTACAATTAGATATATGGTAAATTTTGCTGACATTACTTGCTGGTTGTAAAAAAAAGGCTTGCCGTAGGAAAGACTGGGATAGTCTAGATTGGAGTGGTTGAACGGCTGGAGATGAATTAACAGAGGCAGAAGTTCAGGATAACCGAGGTACGGGTCATTTCCGATTTCTGATGCAAACATAGAAACTGCTTTTGGTAAATGCAAGCATTTGGACAGTAATTTTACCAAATTTCGAGGTTTTCTACTTAATCTGATTTTTGACGCTGAAATAAACCAATTTATGCACAGTTGCATTTGAAATTATTCAATAAAATGAATAAATATCTAAACAATATCATTAAAAAAGCAAAATATTAAATAAAACAATACTATTTAGCGGTTATCTTAAATACTGTTTATAAGTAAGAATGTTACATTCAATTTTCCCTATGGTTATTACCAATTTCAGAAGTTGGAAGGCCACTATGTCAGCTTTCGAAAGCTATTCGCAAAACATGAATGATCAAAATTTCCCCTCAGCCACCAGGAAAAATACTGGTTTATACAAGTAATATCATCTTTCAAGCTGCCATATATTTAATAAAAATTAATTTATTTCGTTATACAAAGCTGATTTTTATATGAAAATCTTAATAAAATGATATTCATTTAATTATGCCGTTATTTTTCAAATCTAATTAATTTTAAACTTAGCCTTAGACTTTCCGCAACGTTATCCTTATATCACCAGATAATAGTTATTTTTTAAACAAGTTAAAATTTATATTCAATTGATATCCATTTATATAATTTACAATTAAAATACTAATTAAATTAGTATATTATTTTAATATAATTCTCATTTACAAATTCCTATTTACTAAATTATTTGGAGCTATTTTTATGTATATGCGCCATGTATTTTGAATCACATGGTTTCAGTATCTTTATTGATATTTAAACGCCATGAAATTTTACCGGCCAGCCCTGATCCTATTCCTCTCCTATCTTATTATTACGACATCTTGTCGGGCTCCAAAAGACCTTGAATTCAGGGAATTTAAAAACCTGGCATTAGACAACCTTGGCTTCTCTTCCGCTAAGCTAAAGGTGGATGTGGTGTATTATAACCCGAAGAATTTTGGGTTGGAGCTGAACATGACCGACGTAGATATTTTTGTAGACAGCACATTTCTGGGACACTCAT
>JBPOHG010000186.1:0-19880 GCA_052035835.1 Bacteroidota bacterium
ATCCGAAGTGTACCAGGCATGTGAGCAGTAAAAAAATGATGAACAGGTATATTGGGTACAGCACAAAAAGAAGCCCGGTCATAACAGCGTCGTAGTGGTCGTTGTGTGAAGCCCTTTTTTGTGAGAAACTTTTTACCGGTAAATAAAGCGGTGCATGCAACAGGAATCCTGCGGCAGCAGGGAGAGCCAGCAGTATTTTTTTTATTGCGGGTATCTTAATGTTGAAATGTTTTTGAACCGCCAGCTGGTTTTTATCTGGAAATTCTACCACCAATTCATGGAGGGATTCTTTGAGCAACTGGTTAAAGGTATTGATCGTGTTTCCGTATCCGTTAGTCTCTTCGATGGCTTTCTTTGTAATGATATTGCCAAAGTTCAATTCTATGTTTTTCCCAAATGAAGAAAATGACTGGTAGTTGATGCCGGTGGGCAATACTTCCAGGGGTATGCCTTCTTCCCAACTGCTGATGGCTAGGCGGGCCGTCCCTTTTTTGAGGGGCCTGAGTTTCCATTCATTGATACAACGGCCTTCGCTGAATATCAGTACGATGCCATTTTTCTTAAAAATTTCCCGGCATTTTTCAAATGTGCTGTAGTTGTGCCCCAGGTTTTCTGCGCCTTCCGAAAGCCGGTATACAGGAAGTATATGGAGGGCGGTTAACATGCGGATGTAAAAATTATTGGTATACACATCGCCCCTGGCCAGCGAATAAACGGGCTTTTTAAACAATGTGGCAATGATAATGGCATCAAGGAATGAATTAGGATGATTGGCTGCAATGAGCAAGGGTCCACCATGCTGCAACGCCTGCCTGTTCCTGGTTCGGATATGTCGGCAGTAAATAAGTATCGCCAGCCTGGCAGGGAATTTTAAAAGCCTGTAAAGCAAAAATTTTTTTTCCTGAAGATAGGAATTTAATTCAATTGCGGGTCTATTGGGAAATTAGCCATCATGCGGTATTTGCCACCCAGGTGCTCAATACTTTCTTTCCAGGTTTGATCGGGCGGTATTTCAAAAACAATTCTGCGTGTAGCGGTGGCTGTTAGCCAGCTGTTTTCTTTCAACTCGCCTTCCAGTTGAGATTGTTCCCACCCACTATATCCGATAAAGAATTTGATTTTTGAGTAATCGAGCCTGTTATCCATTATTAATTCTTTTACTTTTTCAAAGTCACCGCCCCAGTGAATGTCTGCAGATATCCGGTAACTGTCGGGAATCAAATCGGGGTATTGGTGCAGGAAATGTATGGTATCGGGTTGTACGGGCCCGCCATTGAAAACTGGAACGGGAAACCCTTCAAGCCCATTGATGAGTTCATCGAGTGTTTGTTCGAATGGTTTATTGAGTACAAACCCAAAGCTTCCTTCCTCCGAATGCCTGCACATGTATACCACCGTTCTCATAAAGTTGGTATCTTTTAAGAACGGGTCGGCAATCAGTAAAATGTCCTCACTTAACTCAATCATGTTTCTAAAGTAAGATTTTTATTGAGAAAGCCCATTGATGTAATATGGATTTTTTGACCCCTGATTCGTTAAAGTTTTGCGTAGAATTTTTATATATCTTTCACAACCATTATTCTACAGTATTTTTGTAGCGCATGTATACTGCCGATGTGTAAGCAAAGAGAAATATGAAAAGAGTTTTCCCTATTATCACCGTTTTAATATTGCTTTCCCTGCTTGGATTGATTTTTTTCCAGGTGCTTTGGCTTACCACTGCCAAAAAGACCAAGGAGAAGCAATTGCGTGATAATATCTTCCTTGCTACATCTGAAGCTGCGGAGAAACTGATGGAAGACAAAGGGGGTTTTTTTAATATGGGAAAGAAAAGCGACCTTCTGTTCCCTACCGATAAGATCAAGCTAGAACTGTTACGCCCTTCTGTACTTCAGCGTTTTTCTAAGGATGAGATTGCTTCCATTATCCGTAAATCAATGGATAAGCATTTCCTGGAAGATATCCCTTTTGAGTTTGCCGTATCAGACAACAGCCTTACCGGCGACCAGGTTCAAAGTGAAAATTTCTTCAAGTATTTTATGGATTCGGCCAATAATACAAACGTTGCCCTTCCACTTCAACCACCACCTGGCAGCAACCTCGAAAACCTTACCAAAGAAGAATTCCTGGTAGTAATAGTCCCTCATCAGCGGGCAATTGTATTTAAAGAAATTTTTTGGTTTATCATTGGTACGATCCTCTTTACAATCATCATCACCACGGCATTTTTTCTTACTATCAGGGCTTTATTGAGGCAAAAAAAGCTCAGTGAAATCAAGTCGGATTTCATCAATAACATGACCCATGAATTCAAAACCCCATTGGCCACTATTTCGCTGGCAGTAGACGCTTTGAAAAATGAAAAGGTAATAGCCGATAAAGAGAAATCGAGTTATTTTACCGGAATCATCAAGGAAGAGAACCGGCGGATGAATAAGCAGGTAGAAACAATTTTACAGGCGGCTTTACTCGATAAGCAGGAAGTACAACTGAACCTGAAGAAGTTGTCGGCACATGACATGATACGCAGTGCTGTTAATAATATTATGCTGCCGCTTGAAGAAAAAAACGGGCGTATTGAAGTTTCACTCGATGCGGCAAAAGATATCATTCAGGCAGATGAAGTACATTTTACCAGCCTTATCAATAATCTACTCGATAATGCTGTGAAATATTCAAAAGACGGCGGCGTATTCATCAGGCTGCATACCACCAACAGCGGCAACCAGCTCAAAATAAAGATTGAAGACAATGGGATCGGAATGAGTAAGGAAACCCTCAGCCGCATTTTCGAAAAATTTTACCGGGCCCATACCGGCAATATTCATAACGTGAAAGGTTTTGGCCTGGGATTGAGTTATGTAAAAACCATGGTGGAAGCCCATAAAGGCACTATCAAACCAGAAAGTACACTCGGTAAGGGTAGCAGTTTCACGATTTTCATGCCGCTTGCCAGGTAGGTTATCCACAGATAATAACAGCTATCCACAAGCTATTCAACAATCATCTCCCCATTTTTGCCCCAAACGCATACCCAGCGGCGCATAAAGCCTTGTGGATAAAAAACTTTTGAAATTTTTGTGTCACAAAGTGGGAAAAAGTGTTATTTTGTGGTAATAATACTTTTAAAACAACCCAAAATCCCTTCATGATCGGCTTTATCGGCGAATATGAATCTACCGTTGATGCAAAAGGGCGTTTCCTACTTCCATCGGGCTTCAAAAAACAGCTGCCTGACGGGGAGAATAGCATTTTTGTACTGAACAGGGGTTTTGAAAAATGCCTCACCCTATACCCCATCCAAAGCTGGAAGCCCATTTTCAAGGAAATCAGCCAGTTAAACGACTTTAACCCCAAAGTTAGAGCGTTCAGGCGTTATTTTTTGAACGGGGCCACACAGGTAGAACTTGACAACGCCGGCAGGCTTCTCCTGCCCAAAAACCTGATCGATCATGCCTCCCTGGAGAAAGACATCGTATTGGTTTCGGCAGTCAACAAAATTGAGATCTGGGACAAAGCGACTTATCAGCAGTTCTTTGATGGAATATCCCCCGAAGCTTTCAGTAACCTGGCCGATGAGGTCATGGGTAAACGGGACGATAAGCCAAACAGTTAAAGTACAATGGGCCAGCCCGAAAAAATACCAGGAGCAGGGCAAGCAACAGCACAGTCATCGGATTACCATATGCCTGTTTTGTTGAAGGAAGCCGTTGAGGGTTTACAAATAAAACCTTCCGGGATTTATGTTGATTGTACACTGGGTGGCGGCGGGCACAGCCGTGAAATATTAAAACAGTTGGGCCCAGATGGCAGGCTCATCGTGTTCGACCAGGACGCAGATGCAGCTGCCAATGTTCCGGATGATGAAAGGGTCTTGTTTATACCACAAAATTTCAGGCACCTGCAACGGTTCCTTCGGGTAAACAAAGTAACGGAAGTTGACGGCATATTGGCCGACCTGGGTGTATCCAGCCACCAGTTTGATGAAGCCGGGAGAGGGTTTTCTATCCGTTTCGATGCTGCCCTGGATATGCGTATGGACAGGCGACAGCCGCTAACCGCTGCCGTTATCCTGCAAACCTATTCGGCTCAACAACTGCATAAGCTATTTGAAAAATACGGGGAAGTTACCAATGCAAAAACGCTTGCCAATACGATCGTAGAACAGAGAAACACCATTGTGCCGGATCGTATCAATCGTTTCAAACAAGCCATTCAATCGGTTGTAAAAGGAAATCCCAACAAATACCTGGCGCAGGTTTTTCAGGCACTGCGCATAGAAGTGAATGATGAAGTAGGGGCATTGAAAGATATGCTGGAACAGGCAGTAGCATTGCTGAAGCCTGGCGGGCGGATAGCAGTGATCACTTTTCATTCATTAGAAGACCGCATCGTAAAGAATTTCTTTAAACAGGGTTCATTCGATGAGATCAAAGCCGATGATGTGTACGGAACAAGGCCCGAAAGCAGCCTTTCCATCATTACCAAAAAACCACTGGAAGCAACCAGTGAAGAACAAAAAAGAAATTCAAGGTCCAGGAGCGCAAAACTCAGGATCGCCGCCAAGAAATAGAATGCCACAGGAAATGAGTGCAGAACAGCAAAAGAATGTGTTTATACCAGTTACCAAAACTGATTGGAAGAAGTATTTCAATTACAGGGCTATTGTAAAAAACATTCCTTTCTTTTTGTTCCTCTCCATCATTGCAGTGGCGTATATCTATAACGGGCATTATGCTGATAAACTGATCCGCAGGATTGGTACCAGCGAAAAAAATATTAAAGAACTGGAGTACGAATATAAATCCATCAAGAGCGAAGTGATTTTCAGAAGCAAAGCGAGCGAGATGGTAAAGGCTGTTGAACCGATGGGGCTGCATGAATTGAAAGAACCGCCTGTACTCCTTACCGATAGTTTACCAGTATCTGCTAAATAGACCAACTGTTATTCATTGGAAATTAAAAAAGACATACTGTGGCGTGTATACCTCTGCTTCCTGAGCATGATCCTGCTTGGAGTGATGGTATTGGGCAGGGCTATTTATATACAACGGGTTGAAGGAAAATTCTGGAAAGGAATGGGCGACAGCCTGCACCTTAAATACCTTCCGATCAATGCAGAGCGGGGAAGTATTTACAGTGAAGATGGGAATATGCTCAGTACCTCGGTACCCATTTTTGATATTTATGTAGACTTTGGCGCAGAGGGCCTTCGTGAAAAAGATGGCAAGCGGTTTAAAGAAAATGTGGATTCGCTGAGCCTTTCCCTGGCATCCCTTTTTGGAGATAAAACAGCAGATACTTACAAGAAAGAAATGCAGCTGGCCTATAAGAACAAAGAAAGGTACTACCTGCTCAAAAGAAAAATATCATTCGACGAGTTCAAAGAACTACGCAATTTTCCATTGGTTCGGCAAGGAAGAAATAAAAGCGGATTCATCTTTGATCCCAGGGATAAACGAATTAACCCCTATGTATTACTCGCCAATAGAACCATCGGGCTGTCGAGAAAAGACTCTTCCAAAAATGTTGGTTTGGAAAGGACCTATGACAGTTTGCTGAAAGGTATTTCAGGACAAAGGCTGATGCGGTATACTGCTGGTGCATACATGCCGGTAGAAGGGGCAGAGCTGGACCCGGTTAATGGCAAAGACATCATCACCACGCTGGATACATATATACAGGATGTGGCCGAAAATGCTTTGATGAAAATGCTGGTAGGCAATAACTCTTTACACGGCACTGTGATTGTGATGGAAACAGCTACCGGTAAAATTAAAGCAATTGCAAACCTGGGAAAGCAGCCCGATGGGTCTTATACTGAAGACCTTAATTACGGAATCGGTAAGGCAACCGAGCCTGGATCTGTTTTCAAACTGATCACATTGCTCAGTTTGCTCGAAGATAAATATGTAACCATCCAATCGGAAGTTGATTGCGAAGGCGGTGTGAAATATTTCTCGGGGTTGCGTATCAAAGATTCGCACCTCGGTGCCGGGAAACTCACAGTAAAAGAAGCCTTCCTGCGAAGCAGCAATGTGGCTTTTGCAAAATTGGCAAACCAGTACTACCAGGAACAGCCGTTTAAATGGGCTGGGCATATGGAAAAGCTGAGGCTAAATAAAATGACGGGTGTTGATATCGTGGCTTCTTCGGGAAAGCCCACCATCAAAACACCCAAGAACAAGAGTTGGGGCAAAACCACGATTCCGTTTATGGCGCATGGTTATGAAGAACTGGTTACACCGCTTCATTTATTGATGGTGTACAATGCTGTAGCCAACAATGGTAAAATGATGCGCCCCTACCTGGTGAATGCCATCCGGGATTATGGAGTTGATATTAAAAAAATTGAACCCGAAGTGCTCGTAGAAAAAATTTGCAGCGATGAAGTAATTGCTCAGGCAAAAGAATGTTTGCGGGCAGTGGTAGATAGTGCGCATGGTACCGGCCACAGGATATTGCACGACAGCACTTATTCAATTTCTGGTAAAACCGGCACTGCAGTAACGGCTTTGGATAACCGTGGATATAATAAAGGAAATAAAATATACCAGGCATCTTTTATGGGATTTTTCCCTTCCGAGAAACCCATGTATAGTATGGCTGTGGTAATACAAAATAGCAATGAATCGAGGCTAATATACGGAGCCGATGTATCGGGCCGTGTATTCAAAGAGATCAGCGACCGCATTTATGCCCGCTTTATCAGCAAGCCTTCATTCAAAAAAAATATTACCCCTGATACGACAACCCTGTACAAGTACTATGGAACCAGGACCGACCTGCAATCCATTTTCAATTTCCTGAACATCTCTTACAAAGATTCTGTTGCCTCAGGATCATGGAGAGAAATGAGTTTGAAGAAGAATGTTGCCGGTTTAAATACACCTGCACAGGCATTGACCCAGGCTTCTGTAACCCCCAATGTAAAGGGCATGGGTTTAAAAGATGCGGTGTATTTACTGGAAAACAAAGGGCTGGTGGCGGTGGTTTCGGGAAAGGGAAGGGTAGTAAGCCAAAGTGTACCCGCGGGAACAAATTTTATAAAAGGACAAAAGATAATCCTGATGCTCAATTAGAGCGCTCGAATGTTAAAAGATATTTTATATAAAGTGGCCATCAGGGCTGTGTCGGGAGATACAGCAATAGAGGTTCGGGATCTGCAAACAGATTCAAGAAAAGTGGCCCCGGGAACTTGTTTTATTGCCATCAGGGGATCAGTTACAGATGGGCACCAGTTTATAGACACGGCTATCAGGGCAGGCGCAACAGCTGTTATCTGCCAGGAGTTACCACAAAGCATAGACGAAACTGTAACCTATGTTTCTGTAGACGATACAGCTGTGGCGGCAGCACAGATGAGCCATCTTTTTTTTGGGGCACCGTCTGAACATATGCAGGTAGTTGGCGTAACTGGTACCAATGGTAAAACTACCATCGCCACTCTATTATGGAAATTGTTTACCGGGTTGGGATATAAGTGCGGATTGGTGAGTACGGTGCAAAACCAGGTGGGCGAAGAGATCATTGAATCAACACATACTACACCCGACGCCATCAGCTTAAACAAGTTGTTGAAAAGAATGCGTGACAATGGTTGTACGCATGTGTTCATGGAATGCAGCAGCCATGCAATACATCAGCATAGGATTGCAGGTATATTATTCAAGGCGGCTGTGTTTAGCAATATTACCCATGACCACCTCGATTATCACAAGACATTTGATGAATACATCCGGGTGAAGAAATCATGGTTCGACAGTTTGCCAACATCTGCAGCAGCGATTAGCAATGCAGACGACAAACGGGGAATGGTAATGTTACAGAATACTGCAGCCAGGAAATATTTCTACAGCCTTAAGACTATGGCTGATTTTAAAGGGAAAATCCTGGAAAATGGTTTAACAGGGCTACACATGATCGTGAATGAAACGGATGTGCATTTTAAACTGATCGGTGAGTTCAATGCTTATAACCTGCTTGCAGTATACGGTACAGCCGTATGTATGGGAGAGGATAAAAATGAAGTACTGCTCGTGTTGAGCAGTTTAAGCGGGGCAGAAGGCCGGTTTGATTATATCATGAGCAACCAGGAAAAAGTAGTGGGTATCGTTGATTATGCACATACCCCCGACGCATTGCTCAATGTACTGGCAACAATTAAAAACCTGCGGCAAGGGGAAGAAAAAATAATCACGGTAGTAGGATGCGGTGGAAACAGGGATGCGGCTAAAAGGCCAGTGATGGCGGAAGTGGCTTGCCAGTACAGCGATAAAGTGATTTTTACTTCAGACAATCCCAGGAACGAAGACCCGAATGAAATTCTAAAACAGATGGAGGCCGGAGTGAATATGGCAGGACGTAAGAAGTACATCAGCATTGCCGACCGGCGGGAAGCCATTAAAACGGCTGTTAGTTTAAGCAGTAAAGAAGACATCTTATTAATTGCGGGGAAAGGGCATGAAAAATACCAGGAAATAGCGGGCGTGAAATTCCCGTTTGATGATAAAGAGGTTTTAATAGAAATGTTCGGCTTACTTGAAAAATAACAACAATACCAACGTATAACTAGCACCAGTAAACGAAATTATGCTGTATCACTTATTTGACTGGCTTACAAAAGAAGATTTCCGGTTTCCGGGGAGCGGGCTGTTCCAGTTCATTACATTCAGGGTGTTGCTGGCGCTGATCCTTTCATTGGTGATTACAACAGTTTACGGCAAAAAAATTATTCGGTTTTTACAAAGAAAGCAACTGGGTGAAACCGTAAGGGACCTGGGGCTTGCAGGAGAGCAACAGAAGAAAGGGACCCCAACGATGGGTGGGATAATATTGATTCTGGCTATTATCATCCCAACCATCCTGCTGGCAAACCTCGATAAAGTGTATATCCGGCTGATGCTCCTCTGCACTGTGTGGCTGGGTGCCATTGGTTTTATAGACGACTATCTTAAAATTCGCTCTAAACGGATTGCCAAAGAGAAAGGGGTTGAGTATAAAAAATCCGACAGTGATGGATTGGCAGGCAGGTTTAAAATATTCGGGCAAATCATGCTGGGGATCATTGTTGGAGGCGCATTGTATTTTAATCAGAATGTTGTGGTAAAACGCGAAGTGATTGGTATTGATAAGCCAGTTCCCGGGGTTAAATACGATACGATTCGCATGGATGGAAAGACCAGGATTTTTACCGACGCCAAAACAGTGATCACGACGATTCCCTTTGTAAAAGGGCATGAGTTCAACTATGCGAAACTGTTACCCAAGACCTGGCAGGATTATACATATATACTCTATATCATCATTGTGATATTTATTGTTACCGCCGTATCCAATGGTGCCAATATTACAGATGGGTTAGACGGGCTGGCGACGGGAGTGAGCGCCATCATTGGCGTTTGCCTGGGCATTTTTGCTTATGTAAGTGGTAACATCAGGTTTGCAGAGTACCTCAATATCATGTATATACCTAACCTGGGAGAGTTATCGATTTTTATAGCGGCATTTGTAGGCGCCTGCATTGGCTTCTTGTGGTACAATTCATACCCGGCACAGGTGTTTATGGGAGATACCGGCAGCCTTGCGTTGGGAGGTATCATTGCTGCACTGGCCATCATCGTAAGAAAAGAATTGCTCATACCCATTTTCTGTATGGTTTTCCTGGTAGAGAATTTAAGTGTGATGATACAAGTGAGTTATTTTAAATATACCAAGCGAAAATATGGTGAGGGCCGGCGTGTGTTCCTGATGAGTCCGTTGCACCACCATTATCAAAAACTGGGATACCATGAGAGCAAGATTGCTGTGCGTTTTTGGATCGTAACGATTTTGTGCGTGGCAATGGCCATTGTTACGCTGAAGTTGAGATAGCACTTAAATGCATTTGTTCATCATGTGCGAATGCGAACAATATAGATCACAATACCCTTCGAAACAGCCTAACCTGTTAAATTCTATGCTTTTGAAAAACCATTTTTCTGAAGCCGGATTGACTTTAAGGAACATCTTCCTGTAAAGATCAATACCATTGAAGAACCAATTTTATCCTGAGCGAAAAAGACATTTTCGGGAATAAGAAGTTGTCCTGTAAACGTCAATACCATTGAAGAACCATTTTTATTATCCTGAGCACAAAGACGGCATTTCGGGAGAGCAACGCATCCTGTAAACGTCAATACCATTGAAGAACCAATTTTTTATTCGAACGAATGACAAACAAGGGTTTCCTGTAATTGTCAATATCGTTGAAGAACCTTATTTATTATAGCTGAAAGCTTACATGAAAAAGCGCATTGTCATACTCGGTGCAGGTGAAAGTGGTGTGGGGGCAGCATTGCTGGCCAAACAGCAAGGGTATGATGTATTTGTTAGTGATGGGGGCAATATGTTGAACTCATTTAAAGAAGAGCTCACGGGCCAGGACATTGCTTATGAAGAGAATGGCCACACCGAAGAGAAAGTGCTGAATGCGGCAGAAATAATTAAAAGCCCCGGCATACCTGAAAAAGCTGCCATTATGAAAAAAATCAGGGCAGCAGGCATTCAGGTAATCAGTGAAATAGAATTTGCTTTTCGTTTTATTGGCAAAAGCAAAGTAGTGGCCATTACGGGAAGCAACGGTAAAACCACTACAACGTCGCTAACTTATCATATCTGTAAACACGCAAACCTTAATTGTGCACTGGTAGGGAATATTGGATATTCTTTTGCCAAACAGGTTGCTGAAGACCCTAAAGATGTGTATGTGGCCGAGATCAGTTCATTTCAACTGGATGATATTAAAACTTTCAGGCCCGATATAGCTGTGCTTACCAATATCACTGAAGATCATCTCGACAGGTATGATTACAAGTTGGAAAACTATGTTGCCAGCAAATTCAGGATTGCAGAAAACCAGTTGCCGGATGATGTTTTCATCTACAATTTGGATGACGATACCACTATGAAAAACTTATCAAACTATCCCATAAAATCAACCAAAGCTCCGATAACCATGAGTAAAGAACTGCCACAGGGTGCCTATTTGACAAATGCTAAAATGCATCTCAAATGGAAAAATGAAGAAATGCAAATGAGTGTAGAAGATTTTGCTATTAAAGGAAAACACAACCAATATAACAGCATGGCAGCAAGTATGGCCGCAACGGCATTGGATATTCGAAAAGAAAAAATTCGTGAAGCGCTTCAAACTTTCGAAAGCCTTGAGCACCGCATGGAACCGGTGGCAGTAATTAAAGGGGTAGAATTTATTAATGACAGCAAAGCAACCAATATCAATAGCACCTGGTTTGCACTCGAAAGCATGACCAAACCTGTGATACTTATTTTGGGTGGGGTTGATAAAGGAAATGATTATAACCTGCTGCGTGATCTGGTAAAGGAAAAAGTAAAGGCAATTGTTTGCCTGGGTACCGATAACAGGAAGATCCATGAATCATTTGGTGATTTTGTATCGCTTATGGTGAATACAGAGAATGCGAAGGATGCTGTGCAGGCTGCCTTCCACTTTGCCAATAAAGGGGATGTAGTGCTGCTGAGCCCCGCTTGTGCAAGCTTCGACCTATTTAAAAATTATGAAGACAGGGGTAACCAGTTTAAACAGGCAGTTAAGAATTTATAAGGACCAACAATAACATGGCCGATTTCAAAACGATATGGAAACAATGGTTCAGCCCTTCCGAAGGAACGGAAGAGTTTGCCATGAATGCACCTTTCAAGGGGTTTGGCGGCATGGGCGATAACCTTGTGCGCAAAACCAAGGGAGATAAAGTAATATGGGCCATCGTGATCATTCTTACACTCGCAAGCCTCCTGCTGGTTTACAGCAGTACGGGTTCACTTGCCTACCGCATGAGTAAAAGCACCGAGAGTTATCTCTTTAAGCAATTCGCTTTTATCATGCTGGGTTTGCTCATCATATATTTTGCACATCGCATCAACTATACGATCTATTCAAGGGTAGCATTGGTGTTGTTCCTGGTTTCAATACCACTACTCTTATATACATTGTTGTTTGGCGTACAATTAAATGCGGGTAGCCGTTGGATTAAGTTGCCGGTGATTAACATGACATTCCAAACTTCAGATCTGGCTAAACTTGCTTTGTTTATGTACCTGAGCCGACTGCTAAGCCGTAAGCAGGCCGTGATTAAAGATTTTAAAAAAGGTTTTTTGCCAATCATTATACCCGTGGGTATTATTTGTTTGCTGATTGCACCTGCCAACCTTTCAACCGCTTTGCTTATTGGAGGTACAAGTATTTTACTAATGTTCATTGGCCGTGTGCGCACTAGGCATATCATGATGACGATTGGTGTAGCCATGATTCCGGTTGTGTTGTTACTGATACTTGCAGTTTCTACTTACGATAAAGAAGCGCATGAACCCAAAAAATTGCCTGCTTTTTTAGCAAGCGGAAGGGTGCCAACCTGGATCAGCAGGATTCAAACCTTCCTGTACAGCAATAAAAATGATGATAGTGAAAAACTGTACCAGATTAACCAGGCAAAAATAGCCATTGCCAATGGCGGATGGCTAGGCAAAGGGCCGGGGAATAGCGAACAACGCAATTTTCTTCCCCATAGTTACAGTGATTTTATTTATGCGATCATCATTGAAGAATATGGGCTGATTGGAGCAGCGTTTATGCTTTTCATTTACCTGCTTTTTTTATACCGGTGTATCATGCTTTACAGGAAGTGCCCATTTGCATTTGGGGCATTCCTTGCATTGGCGCTTAGTTTTATGTTGGTGATTCAGGCAATTGCAAATATGGGTGTGAATGTAAACCTGTTTCCCAACACGGGAGTGACACTTCCTTTGGTAAGTATGGGAGGCAGTAGCTTTTTATTTACCTGCCTGTCGATAGGTATTATATTAAGTGTGGCAAGGAATGTTGAGCAGTTGGAAGGCGCAGCGGCACTCAGGGAGAAGCCGGAGAACAACCAGGTAGAAGAAGAACTGCCTGCATAAAAAATGGAATGATGGATAACCAGGCGCAGGTAAATAAATGGGGCAGGCGATTCATAATTGCAGGCGGAGGTACTGGCGGGCATATTTTTCCGGCTATAGCCATTGCCAATGCATTAAAGAAAATGTCGCCACAGTCGGTGTTCCTTTTTGTTGGCGCTAAAGGCAAAATGGAGATGGAGAAAGTACCACAGGCAGGTTACCAGATAGAAGGGTTAACGATTGCCGGTTTTAACAGGAGCTCTTTGATTAAAAATATTTCATTGCCATTTAAATTGATCAGCAGTTTTATGCAAGTGGCAAAAATTGTGAAAGAATTTAAACCAGATGCTGTGATTGGCGTAGGGGGATATTCAAGCTTCCCTGTGTTGCGTTATGCTCAGTCGAAAGGCATCCCTACATTCATTCATGAAGCGAATTCATTTGCCGGGAAAAGCAATATGATGCTGGCTAAAAAAGCAGTGAAGATTTTTACTGGTACCGAAGGCATGGAGAAGTTTTTCCCATCCGAAAAAATCATAGTTAGCGGTAACCCGGTACGGCATTCAATAGCTTTCAACAAGATTTCTAAAGAAGAAGCGCTTCGCTATTTTGGTTTGCAGGCCGGGAAAAAAACGATTCTCTGTATTGGCGGAAGCCTGGGTGCAAAAAATATCAATGAAGCCATTGAAAAAGATATTCGGCTTTTAGGGAACAAAGATTTGCAACTGGTCTGGCAAACCGGAAAACCATACCTCGGGAAAGCCAAAGCCTGTGCATCGGGAATGAAGCATGTATATGTTAATGATTTTATAACGCAAATGGAATATGCTTATGCAGCAGCAGATATGGTGATCAGCAGGAGCGGGGCAATGGCTGTTGCCGAATTGTGCATTGTTGGTAAACCAGTGGTTTTTGTGCCTTACCCGTTTGCAGCAGAAGACCATCAAACAGTCAATGCACAAAATTTAGTTAATAAAAAAGCTGCCATGCTGATAGAAGACAGCCAGGCGTTAAATAAGTTGGTGCCGGCAGTAGTGGCATTGTCGCAGAACATAGCATTGCAGGAACAATTAATGTACAATATCAGCCAGATGGCGATTTACGATGCCGACACAACAGTGGCAAAAGATATTTTATTTGAACTGAATAATGGTAGATAAAGCACATATCAATACTTTTTTGGAAGCACTGGCTTCGGGCAAAGCTGCAGGTAGTTCTGTGTACTTCCTGGGGATCGGAGGAATTGGTATGAGCGCCATTGCCAGGTATTTCAACAGCAGGGGAGTGAAAGTGAGTGGGTACGATAAAACACCTACTGTACTTACACGCCAGTTGGAGCAGGAAGGAATAACAATTCATTATGAAGACAATATTAACCTAATAGATAGAGAGGCTGTCTTTGTAGTGTTAACACCGGCTATCCCCAAAGATCATGCGGAATATAATTATCTCAAGAACAATGGATTTAGTATCCTCAAAAGAAGTGAAGTGCTGGGCATGATAACAAAAAGCTCTTTTAATATATGTGTGGCAGGTACTCATGGAAAAACTACCACCAGCACGATGGTTGCTCACCTGCTGAGGCATAGCAACTATGGTTGTAATGCTTTTCTGGGAGGCATTGCTTCAAATTATGATACCAACTTCTGGAGCAGTGATAAAAATGTTTGTGTGGCGGAAGCGGATGAGTATGACAGGAGTTTTTTAAGGCTCAGTCCGGATGTTGCAGTGATCACAGCAATGGATCCCGATCACCTGGATATATATGGAGATGCGGAAAATTTTGCAGCGGCTTTTGTTGAGTTTAGCGGAAAAATAAAACCGGGAGGTTGGCTGATCAGTAAATATGGATTGCCGGCCTCTGCAGATTTTCTCGCACCTAATCAATTGACGTATAGCCTGGATAACAGCAATGCAGATATCTATGCTTTCAACATCAGTAATCTGAATGGAAGCTACAATTTTAGTGTACACCTTCCCGGTAGTATTGTGCAGGACGTAGTGTTGAATATGGGCGGAATGCACAATATTGAAAATGCTGTGGCTGCTATTGCCATTGCCAAACAGATAGGCATAGACGATGACAAATTAAGAGCTGCTGTTGCGGCATTCAAAGGGGTAAAAAGAAGGTTCGAGTATTTGATTAAGAACGACAGGCAGGTGATGATTGATGATTATGCCCATCATCCGCAGGAATTAACCGCTTTAATTGAAGGGGCTAAAGGCTTGTTCCCGGGAAAAAAATGTACGGTGCTTTTTCAGCCACATCTTTTTACCCGTACCCGGGATTTTGCAGATGGATTTGCCCGTTCACTTTCCCTGGCTGATGAGGTGTTCCTGTTGCCGATTTATCCTGCCAGGGAACTACCCATTGAAGGCGTAAAAAGCGAAATGCTGGCAGAGAAAATGGAACCAAATAAAGTGTCGTGTTTGTCAAAAGAAGATATGATGGGTACAGTGGCGAATCGACCTGGAGAATTTCCATTGTTAATAACAGCCGGTGCCGGTGATATTGATACAATGGTAAACCCGATTCGGCAACTACTTGAAAATAATAGTACTAAATGAGCCTTTTAAAGAAATACAATGCAAGGAAAATATTGCTCAGCTGCCTTTGGGCACTGATCGGTATCGGTTGCGTATTCCTGCTGGTGGCTGCCATTCACAAAAAAGATGAACGGAAGTGCAAGGGCATTGAAATCAATATTCATGGCGTACATAATAACTTCTTTATAGACCAGAAAGATATTACGGCAGTAGTAGAAAAATTTGCAGGCAACAGGATCAAAGGGGCACCAATAGCATCCTTTAACCTTGTTGCTATGGAGCAAGCCCTGAAAAAAGAAATCTGGATCAGCAGAGCAGAATTGTTCTTTGATAACAATGATATTTTACAGGCGGAAGTTCATGAGCGAGAACCGGTGGCAAGGGTGTTTACACTTGGGGGTAGTAGTTTTTATATCGACAGTACTGATGCCATGCTTCCCCTGAGCGACAAGTTATCGGCCAGGGTACCTGTATTTACCGGTTTCCCAACAGAATTAAAAGTATTGTCGAAGCCCGATAGTGCACTGTTACATGATATTAAAAACCTGAGCATGTATCTGCAACGGGATTCTTTCATGATGGCGATGATCGACCAGATAGCGGTTACACATCAACGTCAGTTTGAAATGATCCCTAAAGTTGGTGACCAGTTGATTGTATTCGGCGATACCAGGGATATGGAGCAGAAGTTTCACAAGCTGCGCATGTTTTACAAGAAAGTGATTCCAGTATATGGTTGGAACCGTTACCATGTTGTGAACCTTCAGTACAAAGGTCAGATTGTAACTCGCATCCGAGGTGCTGAGGACACACAGGCAGATTCATTACGTACACTTCAGATGATGCAGGCCATTGCAAGTTATACTGCAAAAATGGCCAGTGACTCTACCCAAACCATTGTACAGGACAACGACCGCAATTCAACTGATATATCCCTGATCCTTCAGTCGATACAAAGGGATGAAATAGCAGGCCAGGAATACGAAGCGATGGATATGCCCGTTCAGGCGCCGGCAGTTACTGCACCTGTTGTAGCACCTGCAAAACCACTTTCAAGTGCTGTACCACCAGCGCCCAAAAAGCAACAGGCAGCCCCTGTTAAGCCGGCAGCACAGGTGAAGAAACCTGCCGTATCAAAACCCGCTCCAAAAAAAGTGGAGAAAAATACAAAGGTCAAACCGGCGGCATCAAAACCGAAAGTGGTCATGCCATCAAAAAATGAATATTAATAGCAATTCAAAACAAACATTTTATCATACAAACAAACACACAAAACTTACAACTATGAACCAGGAACAACCCATTATTGTAGGCTTAGACATCGGTACCACAAAAATTGCAGCTATTGCCGGCCGCAAAAATGAATTTGGTAAACTCGAAATCTTAGGCTTTGGCCGTGCCAACAGTAACGGCGTACAACATGGAATGGTATTGAACATCGATCAAACCATTAAAGCCATTCAAACAGCTTTAGAAAACTGCTATGCTTCCAATCCAAACCTCGAAATAGGGGAAGTATATGTAGGCATTGCAGGGCATCATATCAAGAGCCTTCAAACGCGTGGCGATATCGTGCGCCAGAATGTAGAAGAAGAGATCAGCCAGGAAGAAATAGACCGCCTGGTGGCCGACCAATACCGCACGTACATTCCCGCAGGCGATCAGATCATAGATGTGATCCCACAGGAATTTACTGTAGATAATTTCCAGAATATCCCCAATCCCATCGGTTACAGCGGAGTAAAAGTGGGAGCGAATTTCCATATCATCACCGGTGATAAGAATGCTATTCGCAACATCAACCGGAGTGTAGAAAAAGCCGGGCTGATAACCAAAGACCTCGTTCTTCAACCATTGGCTTCTGCAGCTGCCGTTATGTGCGACCAGGACCTGGAAGCAGGTGTGGCCATTGTAGATATCGGTGGCGGTACAACCGATCTGGCCGTGTTTTATGAAGGTATTTTAAAACACACTGCAGTGATTCCTTTCGGTGGAGAAAACATCACCAATGATATTAAAACAGGATTGGGTGTATTGAAGACGCAGGCCGAACAAATGAAAATTCAGTTTGGAAGTGCACTGAGCGATGAAGCAAAAACAAATGCGTTCATTACTATACCTGGTTTAAGAGGAATGGCCCCAAAAGAAATTTCTGTGAAAAACCTGGCGAATATTATCCAGGCACGCATGAGTGAAATCATGGATTTTGTTTCTTATCATTTGAAGCAGGTAGGTTTGGATAACAGGATGCTCAATGGGGGTATTATCCTCACAGGTGGCGGTTCTCAGTTGAAACACCTGCTGCAACTCACAGAATATGTTACCGGTTTAAATGCCAGGATTGGATACCCCAATGAACATTTATCCGGCGGGCATATCGACGAACTGGCCAAGCCAATGTATAGCACCTGTATCGGCCTTATCCTCAAAGGATACAACGATTACGAGAACAAGTACAAGCAAATGGCGCCCAATTTCGTGAAGATTGAAACTGCGGGTATTATGCAACAGCAACCAGTAGACGAAGTTGAAACAGTGGCAGAAACGGAAGGCCCTGTAAAAGTTAAGCAACGCAAAACGCTGAAGAGCTTTATGGATACATTCAAGAACAATTTGATTGAAATGTTCAAGGAAGAAGAAGATACCAAGTTCTGATAAAACAGCTATTTCTATACAACATCAACAGTACTACACTTACTAACCAACAAACTTACAAACATGATTCAATTTGATTTGCCTAAAGAACAATCCTCCATCATCAAGGTGATTGGTGTGGGAGGAGGCGGAAGCAATGCGGTCAACCACATGTTTTCCCAAAGCATCGAAGGCGTAAACTTTATCATATGCAATACAGATGCGCAGGCCATCGCACAAAGCAGTGTGCCCAATAAAATTCAGTTGGGGCCGCATCTTACACAGGGCCTGGGGGCTGGTGCCAACCCTACCATTGGCAGGCAGGCCACAGAAGAAAGCCTGGAAGAAATCCGCCGCATCCTGGAAGTAAATACCAAAATGGCTTTTATTACAGCAGGTATGGGCGGTGGTACCGGAACCGGAGGTGCGCCAATCATTGCCAAAATCTGTAAAGACCTGGGCATCCTAACGGTGGGTATCGTTACAACCCCTTTTGCATATGAAGGCAAAAAACGCATTGCGCAGGCAGAGGAAGGTATTCTCCTGCTCAAGAACCATGTAGATACCCTGCTGGTGATCAGCAATGATAAACTGCGCCACCAGTTTGGCAACCTTAAAATGAAAGAAGCTTTTGGCCGTGCCGATAACGTGTTGGCAACAGCGGCTAAATGTATCACTGATGTTATCAACAGCACCGGCCAAATCAATGTAGATTTTGCAGATGTATGTACCGTTATGCGCAACGGCGGCGTAGCCATTCTTGGAAGTGCAGTGGCAGAAGGGGAGAACAGGGCCCATGTTGCTATCGAAAACGCACTCACGTCTCCATTGCTCAACGACAACGATATCCGTGGTGCAAAATGGATACTCATCAATATCAATTCTGCTGAAGGTGAACATGAATTCACGATGGATGAAGTGGAAGTGATCCAGGATTACCTGCTTTCTCAGGCGGGTGAAGATACCGATGTTATACTCGGGCTTGGTTATGATAATACCTTAGGCAACCAGATCAGTATAACACTTATTGCTACGGGCTTCGAACATAAAGACCCTTTTGCAAAAGATGCAACAAAGACGGCAGACCCTGCCAATGAAAAAATTCTGATGCAGTTAGAAATGCCTGCAAAAGAAACCCCGGTTGCAGCAAAACCTGTTGTAGTTACGGAAGAAAAAGATGCAGTAGTTGAAATAGAAAAGCCGGAAGAGAAAATTGTTTTTACTCTCGCAACAGATAGCATTGAAGTGGTAGCAAAAGAGGCTGTACAGGAAGAAGTTCAACAAACAGCGCAAGAAGAAAAAGTGGCGGAAGAAAAGCCGGTGTTGTTAAATATTCCGGTGATGGAAGAGAAGAAAGAAGATGTATTGATGCCAACGCTGACGGAGGAAAACAACGTAGAACCACTTAGTAAAACTACTGTGGAAAAAATTGAAGATGCTCCGGTGTTTTTTGAAATATCTTCGGCTGCAGATCAGATCCCGGTAACAACATTGGATCTCGAACATTTTCCAACTCCTCAGCAAAAGCCAAAACAAACTGCATCACCAGTTTCAAATGATTTATCAACTGATTTAAATAAAAAAGAAGAAGCTAGCAAAAGTAGCTCTCTTTCGTCGGGGGGCTACCTGGCAAAGCCTGTGCAGATTTATGCAGAGGACAAGCCGGCAAATCCAGCATCCAATAAGAAAGAGGAACCACTGCCTTTGCAGAACTCAGCGCAGGAAGACGAACCTGTCATTGAAAT
>JBPOHG010000247.1:0-1861 GCA_052035835.1 Bacteroidota bacterium
CGAGGAGAGCGAAGTGTTTTTTGAAAGTTTTATTTTCAATGATTCTGATAAACTCTTCGTGGTTGTACTCGATTTCCTGTCTGATTTTTTTCAGCAATGCTGACTCCGGCATCCAGTAACCTCCGGCGAGAAAGGTACCCCATTCTCCCTGCGGTTCAATCTGAAAATTAAATCCACAATACGGAGACCTTCTGACACCCTTCTTGATAGAGGCACCGAAATTGGTTTTATAAGGGTCCTTGTTTTTACTGAACCTAACGTCTCTGTATATACGAAATACACAGTCCTTCGACTGCAGATCTTTTAAAGGAGCGTCAAATTTCGAAAGGCCTTGTATCAGTGCATCAATAAATTGTTCGAAATCTTTTTTTGCATCCTCATACTTGCTTCGGTTTTCTTCAAACCATTCTCTGTTATTGTTTTTTTTAAGGTCTCTCAGAAACTTTAAAGTGGATTCTTTGATCATTTTAAACGAATTACTATAATTTTTGCAAAGATAAGTAACTGTATGTTAGTAACTTAATTATAAACAAAGATTGTACTCATATGATATTCGAAAAAAACTTTTTTACATTTGCCTTACAGTCTTAATAAGTTTGTAATTCAACCACTTAAATACCCAAAAAAACCTGACCATATCTCTTGCGTAGCAAACAATGAAGACCCCTAAAAAAACGGCTAAGCCAACCGCTGAAAAAGCGAAGAAGGCCGCTCCCGGAGGCAAGACCCGAAAAATGGAGCCCCTTAAGTCAAAGGAGTTAAAAAATCAAAAATTTGACGAACTCGACGAAGAAGATGATGAACAAATCGATCCTGAAATGATGGACGATAATTTCAAAGGCTTTGATGACGGTTACGACGATGATGAGGATGATATTTAATTATTCTCCTCTGTAAAAAGCTCCACCCACATGTTGTTTCACTGAACCGGTAGCACTATCGAAAACATTTACTCTCCCCCAATAATTTAATACACCCAGGAAGGCAAATACTATTGCTTCCTTAAATTGAACGAGTTCTTTTTTAGGGACGTGGAGTTGTTTTTTACTTTTTTCCGAAATTCTTTCCACTAAAAACGTATTGTAAGCACCACCTCCCGTTACAAGGATTTTGGCTTGTTCCGGGAGGGATTGAAGGGCGAGCGTATGTTGGTCGGCAATATGCTCACAAACTGTACGACATAGATCAGCTGTTTTTCCGTTTTGAATTATTGGCAAAAAGTGCTTTTCAAACCATTCTCTGCCAATAGATTTCGCTCCTTTAATTTTGTAAAATTCCAGAGCATTCATGGCCTTCAGTTTTTCCGGAATGACTTCTCCTCTTGCTGCTAATTTCCCTCTGTCATCATAGGGAAGTCCTTCCCGGTTGGCTAATACATTCAGCGCCATATTCACCGGTGAAATATCGAAGGCGATTCTCCGATTTTCTGCTATCATGGAAATATTTGCAATCCCACCAAGATTTATACAGGCATCGTAATCGGAAAATAAATAATGGTCCCCTACCGGAACAAGAGGAGCACCTTGTCCACCCAGAGCGACATCTTTTGATCTGAAATCACAAACAGTATCAATACCGGTTACAGCTGCGATATGAGCCCCACAGCCAATTTGTGTAGTATAATCAAGGTCAGGGCGGTGAAAAAGGGTGTGTCCATGAGAGGCAATTAAGTCTGGTTTTTGAGGGAGGTGATGGGCAAAGGCGTTGATCATCTCACCGTACATTCTACCCAGGGCCGCATGGGTTTCAAAAACATGTGGTGCAGGGGTCTCCTGCAAATGGCGCAGTTTATTTTCCCATTCGGAAGAATAGGGTATTGTTTCTGCTTTAATCAGGGCGTAGGTCCAGCGGTTTTCTACGT
>JBPOHG010000298.1:0-4674 GCA_052035835.1 Bacteroidota bacterium
CATCAAACAACAAATGTCACGTAAGAGCCTGAGTGCATATAATATCAATAAAGACAATGGCCTCAATGCCGAAGGTGGCAGTTATGCCCCTGTTTGGATAGACGACAAAAATATCTGGTTTACTTCCACCCGCCCGCAAGGGGATGATAAAGCAAAGAATACCAATAACCGCATTTATCAATCTGAGTTTTCGGGAGGAAAAACAACAGGCCCGGTAGCAGTGGAAATTGCACAACCAAAAGATATGCAACAGGGTGTTGCTGCCATCAGCCCCGACGGCAATACGATTTATATAACCCGCTGGGATATTGCCAAAAACAAAAAGAATGCTTCCATCTTTATCAGTAAAAAAGCAAATGGGAAATGGGGCGATCCCGTTCCTGCCACTGCTTTGGAAGCTGCCGGCAGCAATACACAACAACCTTTCATCATGCCCGATGGAAAGACATTGCTTTTTTCGAGTGACCGTACCGGTGGTTTTGGCGGATTTGATTTATGGATGGCCCCGATTGATGCAAATGGCAATGTAGGTACACCGGTAAACATGGGTGATAAGATCAATACAGCATTTGATGAACAGGCCCCCAGTTATCATGCGGCTTCACAAACATTTGTATTTAGTACAAACGGGCGGGTTGGTATGGGTGGATATGATTTTTTCTTTAGCAAAGGGCCCCTTGAATCATTGAGCGAACCTAAGAATTTTGGCTATCCGGTAAATTCTGTAAAAGACGACCTGTACTTTACCAGCCGGGGGCCGGCCAGGAATATTCTGGAGGATGTGATCCTCAGTTCGGATAGGGACGCCGCCTGCTGCCTCGAATTGTTCTCCCTGGTAAAACAGAAACCCATCAAGCAACTTTCTGGAATGGTAACTGCTTGTGCAGACAACAAGCCTTTATCGGGCATTAAAATCGTTGTGGTTGATACCATTACAGGGAAAATCATTCTCGACAGCAAAACCGATGCGAATGGCAGCTACTCATTTACGTTAGAAGACTATTTACCATTGAAAGCCATGGCCAGCGACAGTGCCTATTTTAATAACAGTGTCCGTTTCAACGGCCCAGAAGATGCAGAGGAAGATAAGTATACCACGCCCGACCTTTGCCTTACGCTCATCCCTGCCACTCCGGAAGAAGCGATTAAGATCGACAATGTATATTATGATTACAACAAAGCCAGCCTGCAGAAAACGTCTTTTGCAGCCCTGGATAAACTCGTTATTTTGTTAAAAGACAACCCGGCACTCCGCATAGAATTGAATGCTCATACCGATAGTAAGGGTGAGGAAGATTACAACCAGCGCCTCTCTGATGCCAGGGCGAAAACAGTAGTGAATTACCTCATCAGCAAAGGCATTAGCAAAGACAGGTTAACAGCGGTAGGTATGGGTGAATCTCAGCCAGTGGCAGAAAACACCAACCCCGATGGATCTGATAACCCCGAAGGAAGGCAGCAAAACAGGCGCACAGAATTTAAAGTGATAGAAAAATAAGCGGGGTTTGTAAAGCGAGTGCCTTATGAAAAAAATTCTCTTTTATGTAGGTTCCCTTTTGCTGGGCAATGCAGTTATTGCCCAGCAAAAGCCCCATTATACGCAATACATCCTCAACCAGTATATTATCAATCCTGCATTAACGGGCATTGAAAACTATGTGGATGTAAAAGCCAGCCACCGGCTGCAATGGGTAGGGTTACTGGATGCACCGGTGACTACCTATCTTACCATGCATGGCCCTATCGGCAAGCAGGATTTAAAAACCACTGCTACCTCATTTAAAGTAGCCGGCGACAATCCCAGGGGGAAAGATTATTGGGAAGAATACACTGTTTCAAAACCGCATCACGGCTGGGGGCTACAGATCATCAATGACCGCACGGGCCCATTGAATAATTTTTCTGCACAGGGTACGTATGCTTATCACCTTGGGCTGTCATCACGCATGAACCTGGCGGCCGGAATTGGCTTAGGTATTTCTAATATCAGCATCAATGCCGACAAACTGGAGTTTTACAACAACACCGTAGACCCTGCCGTGTACAGCAGCGGGTTGATCAATAACATGCGTTTTGATATGAGTGCCGGGCTGTATCTTTATTCGGCCGATTATTTCATAGGCTTTTCTGCCCAACAGATTGCTCCTTCCAAAATCAATTTTTCGGGAAGTACCATAAAACAAACAGAAGGGAAATCGGTCCCCCATTTCTTTGGTACAGCGGGTTACCGCTTCCTGTTAGGCGCAGATTTTAACCTCACCCCTTCCGTGATGGTAAAATACGTGCAACCAGCCCCGGTACAAGTAGAAGGCAACCTTAAATTGCAATACCAGGATGTATTGTGGATTGGAGGTGGTTACCGCCATGAAGATGGAGCCACCGGCATGATGGGTGTAAATATTTCCAACATCCTCCATATTAGTTACGCTTACGACTATACGAACTCTAAGCTTACCAATTTTACTAGAGGCACGCATGAAATCATGGTTGGCTTCACCATTGGCAATAAATACGGAGACACCTGCCCGAGGAATGTTTGGTAATGATAGGTATTATGATAGAACAGTTGCCAATCACCTGCGCACAACTCCAACATCAACTACTTACCTCCTCCTTTAACTACTGGAATTAATATGCCAACCCTTACACTTTTAAACCAAAACCTTACACCCCAAACATTAAACATTAAACATTAAACCTTGACCCCATCAGCATTCACCCCAACCCTTAAACACTTAAACCCCAAACCCTACACACCGAACCTTCCAACATACACTCCAAACGAAGATCCAGATCAACATTTACAATTTTTCATGAAGCAATTTAATTGCCCGTTCGAGTACAGGGTCTTTCTGTTGCAGATGATCCTGTAAGGTGGGTTTCACGGTGATATCAGGAATTACCCCTACTCCAACAAAAGCTTTCCCATCAGGATAACTGTCTTTTTTTGTACACACCCTCGCCCTGCCTCCTCCGGGCAAAGGAAACAAATACGGCTGGCCTGTACTTCCATAACTCCGGTCTCCAATAAATGTAAAATGGGGCAATTGATCTGCATAGATGAGGAAATCCTCTGCAGCAGATGCCGTATTATTTCCGAAAATAACCGCAACAGGCACCTGTATCCTTTTCTCTGTAATGCTTATCCTGGTTGGTTCCAACGGAAATTCATAATAGTACAAATCGTTTGCAACCAGGTAACTTTTTACCATGTCTGCTTTAGTCATGTCCCATTCGGGTTTTGCCGATAATGTATCAGAAGGCTTTAGAAAGCTACCCCAGGCCTTATAAGCCGGCCAATGCTGCCTTGTTACACTTTTTGAACCATACAAAAGGCTGTCGGATGTGAAATACTGCAGGATATTGAAACCAATCATCGTATTGCCCCCACCGTTGTATCGAAGGTCGAGAATGACCGCTTTGGCATTGTATAATTCGGGCAATACTTCTTTAAATTTCTTCTCAATTTGTTCATTGTCGAATGAATTGAGTGCGAGGTAATGAATCCCGTTATCATATTTCTTAAAATCCAAAAGACCCCTATTTTCAAAAGGGGGAAAAACAGCTTGTTCTTTTGTATTACTATGTACAAGACTGAGTGGCTTTTCCAATCCCGAAGCTGTCTTTATTACAATATTGAAAGTATCACCCTTATACCCTTTTAATAAGTTATATACGGTTTCATTTTGCAATACATGATTTGTTGAAGACGAAATATAAGGCACCACATATTTTTCGGCATACAGTTTTACAGGCAACCCATTTATTTTTAACAGTTCGCTACCCGGTGGCAGCTCATCCTTTTTGCTTGCATTTACCCTCGTGATGATCGCTTTGTCTTCAATATTACCAAGAAAAATCCTGTATTCGCCAAACATGGTAATCATCATTTGATCGGCTAACGCTTTTGGATAATATACATTCGTATGGCCATCCTTCAAAAATGCACACAACTTCTCAAGTTCTTTGTAATAATCCAGGTCGTTTTTTGTTGCTAAAATATTTGTGAGGGTTGATCTATACATACTATCCCATGAACTCTTATTAACCTTATCAAGGAAAACGAAATTATAGTTCACTTCCTGCCAGAATTTTGATGCCCCATATAACTTATCTGGCATTGAAATCTTATCGGGCAATTGAGCCAAAGAAGATTTCGCTGAATGGAAAAACACTACAAAAAAAAACATCCATTTTTTCATGCCTGTAGATTTACTGCTAAAGCCAAAAGTTAACAATAAAATTCAATAATAGGTATTCATTCAAACCAATAAGACCCCAAAATTCATGTGCGAACAATTTGAGATGTATTTACTGGGATGCTCATGGAGAAAAGGAATCCATAAGTCCCCATGATCCTGTGCGAACAATAAGAGATGTATTTAACGGGAGACTTATGGAAGAAAGGAAAGGAAGAGTTTCACCCAACCCTTAAACCTTTAAACCCTTCAACCATTAAACCCACAAACAAAACGGTCAACGTATTTTAGGCTTGCACAAACTCTGAACCTTAAACCCTGAACCTTAAACTATAAACCCGTCAACCAAAAAAAAGAGCGCACCCTTCTCAGGATGCGCTCTTTCAATATATCTAAGCTTACAGGTTAGAACTTCAGTACCCTTGTGGTCTTCACGTTCTTGCCTTGTCTTACTTCGATTAAGTATGCACCGGCT
>JBPOHG010000194.1:0-13782 GCA_052035835.1 Bacteroidota bacterium
TAAATTCAGCAGTACCGTTCAGGCTTATTATAAGTTCCGATTAAAAAACGGACTATCTATTGCTCCCAATGCAGGCTGGGTTTTTGAAACTTCCCGGCACGATAAAGACAATGGCATCGTTTCAGATCTTTCGGGTGGTCATCTTCATTTTGCATTAGCCGGCTTCGAAACGATGTACAAGAAACTATCTTTTGGTGCTAATTTCCAGCACCCCTTTTCACAGGGCCTGGCCAAAGGCATTATTTCTGCCAGCAACAAGGGGATGCTGCATGTTGCCGTTCTTTTATAAGCCAACGCTGTAAGATTTACTGATAATCAGTTTATTACTAAACACTATCACACAAAATAAGGGGATTCAATTAAATTCTGAAAACTCGCTTAAAAAACCTAAGTTTGACACCTGAAATAATAACCCTGCCGCCCTGCGGCAGTTGAATAAAATAGAAAATTGAAAAAATCATGAAAAAAATCAACGTTTTAGTATTTGCCATGATGATGTTCGTGGGATCTGCTTTTGCTCAAACCAAAAAAGCTGTTTGGCCCGAAATGAAAGCATTTCATGCATTGATGTCTTCTACATTCCATCCTGCAGAAGAAAATAACCTGGAGCCACTGAAAAAGAAAGCCGACAGCCTGTATTATGCTGCGAAAATCTGGTATGCATCTACTATCCCTGCAGATTTTAAACCGGCTGAAACAGAAAAAACCATCAAACAATTAATGAAGGAGTGCCATGCAATTTGGGTACAGGTAGATAAAAAAGCTGCCGACAGCATTTTGAAAGAAATGATTACCAAAGCACATGATACTTTCCACAAAATAGTTGGAGAGTGCAGGAAAGTTGAAGGAGAGCACAAATAATTTCCTCACCTATTTTTTTGAAGCCGCTGTTAATCAGCGGCTTTTTTATTTGCTGGTTTTCTGCAAGCTTGTTTTGATAATCCAGTTGAATCTGGTTACTTTTGCCCCGATCTGGTTTTCGATCCCGGTTGCGGGACGGAATTAATAGGGAAGCTGGTGTAAGTCCGGCACTATCCCCGTAGCTGTAAGCTCTGCAGATTGTTCATCCTCCATGCCACTGTGTAATACGGGAAGGCGATGAACATAGAGTAAGTCAGAAGACCTGCCAGGTTTATTTTTCATCAGATAGCTTTCGGGAGAAAAGCTGAAGATGCAAGTAGACCTTCTGCATGCATTTGCAAAACTTCCCCCCGTTGCTTCCAACATTTTTAATTGAAAAAAGGAGTCGTATATCTTGTTTGGGCGTTCGTAATTGCCAGCATCAGCTTCAACATTGCCAGGGCTCAGCGATCTGATACATTGAAAAATGTAAAAGTATTTGCCATCAAAAAAACAGACCTTTTTGCCGTACCCGTACAAATACAACAACTAAACAAAACCCAGCTTCAACAAATAAACAGTATTTCTGTTGCCGACGCCGCGAGGTTTTTTTCGGGAGTGGTACTGAAGGATTATGGTGGTATAGGCGGACTTAAAACGATTTCTGTTCGAAGCCTGGGAGCCAATCACACAGGTGTATTATATGATGGTATGATGATGGGTGATGCACAGGGGGGGCAAATAGACCTTGGGACAATTTCACTGGATCAATTAGAACAAATCAGTTTATTCAATCACCATCCCTCAACAGTATTGCTTCCTGCCAAGTCATTTGCATCAGCTGCAGTGCTTTCTTTGGAAACCAATCGCTCCAACTTCGCCCCGGGTCCCGAATATACGCTTAAGGTTTCCGGTGGCTCATTTGGGTTTGTTAATCCTTCGTTTACAGCTCAAATAAATCCAACTGAAAAAAACAAACATCAGTTACATGCTTCCTGGCAGTCGGCAACCGGCGATTATCTGTTTAGAAATTATGAGACCGGTGAAGGGAACAGCAGGAGAAAAAATGCCGATACCAGGAATCTAAGAATTGAATACAATACCTTGTTTCGTATAAATGACAGCAACCAGGTTTCATTCAAATCATATTTCTTCCATTCACGCAGGGGATTACCCGGGTCAATAATTTTTTACTACCTGCCCTCCGGAGAAAGATTGAACAACCGGTTGTTTTTTACACAAGCATCCTGGAATAAACGGTTTCGATCGAAAATAAATATGTTGCTGAGCGGAAAATTCACCAGCGATTACAAATATTACCTTGATCCCGATTATCAAAATAATAGTGGCCGACTGGTGAATGAATTCAAACAAAAAGAATACTATGCGTCTGCTGCCTTCAGCTATCCCCTGCTGAAACATCTTACGGCCGGTATTTCAACAGACTATCTATACAATTCACTCAAACGTAGCGATACGTTTGCTTATGGCTTTGCCAATCCGGGAAGGCATAGCATTTATAGCAATGTAGCGCTTCAATACAAGAAACAAAGATTCGAAATATTCGGGCACCTGCTTTACAGCAATTTTTCAGAACAAGTTGAAAACGGAAAGCCTGCTGCTCCCCAACAGCAATGGGTACCCGCTTTTGCTGTTTCCTATCAACCCGTTGCAACATGGCCGGTACGATTAAGGGCATCTTTTAAAAAAACGTTCAGGATGCCTAGTTTCGACGACCTCTATTATACCAATATCGGCAACAGCAGCCTTCGCCCCGAATATGCCACACTCTTAAACGTAGGAGTAAGTACCCGTTTCAAAAGCAGTAAACTCCTGCGTGAAATAAATATCTCAGCAGACGCATATTTCAATAAAGTAAAAGACAAAATCCTTGCGGTTCCCCGCCAGGACCTGTTTCAATGGAGCATGTTGAATATAGGTAAGTCGGAAGCGACAGGTATAGACATTGCCTGTTCGGCTACATTTAACCCTATACCAAAACTTCAACTGAATGTACATTCAACATACAGTTACCAGCGTTCCCTAGATCTAACAAATCCTAATGAAGCATTATACAAAACCCAACTTCCTTACACACCCGAACATTCGGGAACAGCAGGCATTTCGGCACTGTACCATCATTGGAGCCTACATTACAATATCGTAAGCTCTGGCTATCGCTACCGGGCAGGTGAGCAACTGGCTGCCAACCTTGTGCAGGGATGGGCCACACACGACATCTCAATAGCCACTGAAATTGTATCATCATCCAAATTCAGCTACAAGGCCATATTTGAAATCAACAACCTGTTAAACACACAATACGAAATCATTAAATATTATCCCATGCAACGGTTAAATTATCGAATAAGCCTGGCCGTTACATTCAAAAAAGAAAAAACAACAAAATGAAATTGACCACAATCAAATGGGCATTGTCGCTGGCAGTCATACTGCAGGCCTGTAAAAAAGACGACCAAATCGTAAACCCCGACCCTATCCAACCTGCCAAAGGTGTATATGTACTGAGTGAGGGTGGCTTTGGCGCCAACAATGCCATGTTGGGTTACAGGAATGCAGCCACGGGCGCATTCGCCGCAGATTTTTATTTGCAGCAAAACCCTCTTTTATCGAGCGGACTGGGAGATGTGGCCAATGATGCATTGATCTACGGAGGCAAAATGTACATCGTGATGAATGGGTCGGGAAATGTAACTGTATTAAATGCCGCCACTGGGTCCCTGCTTACAAAGATCTCTTTTATTAACGGTGCAACCAATAAAAGCCCGCGGTATGCCATTGGGATAAGAGGAAAAGTGTTTGTGAGCGCCTTCGACAATACCGTTTCTGTCATTGACACCACTACATTTAGTATTACAAATACTATAAACGTTGGCTCCAATCCTGAAGGGCTGGCCAGCTTTGGTGATTACCTGTACGTGGCCAATTCGGGCGGACTCAATTACCCGAATGTAGACAGTACTGTATCTGTTATCAACCTAAACACACTCACTGAAATTAAAAAAATAACAGTAGCCAAAGGGCCCAACAAAATTGACATTAATTCGGCCGGTAAAGTTTTTGTGTCCTGCTTTGGGGTATTTCCATCTGCGAACCCATCTGTTGGTATCATAAACAGTAGTACCAATACACTGGAAACAATGATGCCGGCATCTTACCAGTTTACGCATCTTCGGATATACAAAGACATTGCTTATTTCTACAATACATATGGAAGCAACAATGTTACCATGTATCATACCATTGCCGACACTCTTGTTAGGGCAGGTTTTATCAACGATGGCACTGCTGTACAAACAGTATATGGCGTTAATTTTGATGAACAAAACGATGATGTTTACATCACAGATGCAAAAGATTTTGTTGCTACAGGCGAAGTGACTTGTTTCGACAAAACCGGGACAAAGAAATTTTCATTTGGTGTAACACCTGGCATCAATCCCAACAAAGTATTATTTCTACGGTAACATGATCATCAAAACCTGCATTTTATATTTTAACATGCAGGTTTTTCACAATGAACCAGTTTAGCAAATACGCCCCTAACGAATGCCCACGTTGCAATAGGCTTTTTGTATGCCGGGTGGGCAATATTGCCCAATGCGACTGTAGCCAGGTACAACTGTCAGCTGCAACGCAGCTGTATATTGCAAGCATGTACGGCGATTGCCTTTGTGTAAAATGCCTGGTTGAGCTAAATAGCCTCCATGCATCGAATGAACAGGGGAAACCTTAGTATATTTGCAAAAAACCATCATGTTCGATTTTGGCGAAATATCAGCAAAGGAAATACTAACGGTAACGTTCACTCTTTTTGCCGTGATAGACATGCTGGGTTCGGTGCCTGTACTCATCAGCCTCAAGGAAAAAATGGGAGGGCATATACGCAGCACCCAGGCCACCCTGGCTTCCGGCGCATTGATGATCCTTTTTTTATTCTTAGGACAGGAATTTTTATCCCTGCTGGGGCTGGATGTTAAATCATTTGCAGTGGCAGGCAGCATTGTGATCTTTATCATTGGGCTGGAAATGATTTTGGGAGTTGAATTTTTTAAATCGGACAACAACCCTAAAAGCGGCAGTGTAGTGCCTATTGCTTTTCCATTGATTGCCGGGTCGGGCACATTAACGACCATCATGTCTTTGAAAGCAAACTATCACAATGTGAATATTCTCCTCAGCATCCTCATCAACCTGGTGGTGATTTATATAGTATTAAAATCACTCCGTTGGATAGAACGTGCCCTGGGCCCCGGAGGATTGATTGTGGTAAGAAAATTTTTCGGCGTAATTTTGCTCGCCATAGCGGTAAAGATATTTGGTACCAATATCCAAGATTTTGGGAAATAACCGCTTATGGCCTCGTAGTACAATGGATAGTATAAGAGTTTCCGAAGCTCCAGATCCAGGTTCGATTCCTGGCGAGGCCACATCTACTAATTAAAGTAAAATACCACTAAAGCCACCTGGCAATCCCTTTCAGTTGAATAGTGCATTTTTTTAAAATGCCTTTCACCACAATGGGCCTTCTCCAACTAATAAAGGCAGTATACCCGATTTATTTTGCCAATGTTGATATTAATCCTAATTTATCTTCCCGTTTCAAACTGGAATGCCACTACAAAGGAAAAATACAAAAGCCAAGATCAGGCTGAGCTTTATAGCCGCCATTATCTGTATTGGCTTCTTTGTACTTATCACTTACCGGAATATGCTGCTCACAGAACAGGAGAGCATATCCATCAACAACTCACTCGATATCCTTCAACGGCTGCAACAGATCACCACCGACATACAAGACATTGAAACCGGACAAAGGGGATTTATTATTACGGGGAATGAAAAATTCCTGGAAGCTTACTACAGTGGATTAGACAAGCTTAAAAAAGACACCACCCATCTAACATCACTCGGGCAAAAGCAACCCGGCAACATCAATCCCGACTATGCAACGCTCATCAGCCTGCTGGCACAAAAGCTTCAATACTCAAAATATTCCATCGAATTAAGACGTGTGTACGGGCTCGACTCTGCTGCTAATTTCATTGAGAAACAGGAAGGTTTGAAATTGATGGAGGAAATTCGTGCAACCATCGAAAGGCTTTCTGCCAGGGACCGCAATAACCTGCAACAGTCGGGCGTGAAAAGAGAGCAACTCTCTCAAAAAAGGGCCTGGCAATTGTTTTCTCTCGCCGTCATATTCTACATCATCCTGTTTATCAACTACCGGGTCATCAACCGCGATTTTAACCGCCAGCAAAAAAGCGCAAGGCTATTGCGGTACAACGCATCTTTAATCGGAATGATATCCGATGCAATTGTTACCACAGACAAAGAAAACAAGATTACTAACTGGAATAAGTATGCGCAGCAAATGTTCGGGTATCAGGAAGAAGAAGTGATCGGTAAAAACCTGCCGGAATTATTAAAGACAGATTCGGAAGACGAAAGCCTCGACAATATCACACAATCCCTGAGTGAAAAAGGCCAATGGAAGGGCGAACTTGTTTATTATGATAAAAACAAAAACCCAATAAATGTAGACGTTGCCATGTCGGCCATCACCGATACAGAAGGGCTGTCGATTGGAACCGTATCGGTTATCCGGAATATTACCGAAAGGCATAAAACCGAAAAAAGGCTCAAAGAACTCACTTCCAACCTCGAGGAAGAAGTTCGCATTAAAGTAGCCGAATTAAATGGCGTTTTTGAAAGGATCACCGATGCCTTCATCGCTTTAGACAACGACTGGAATTATACCTATGTAAACAGCAAAGCTGCTGCGATGGATGACATGAAACCAGCAGAGTTGATAGGGAAAAATATATGGGAAACGTTTCCGCATGTAATGAATGAGCCATTCTATGAAGCATTGCACAAAGCCAAAGAGACCGGAGAATCCCTGAGGGTTGAATTGTACTATTCTAAAACAGGCCAATGGTTCGAAGACCTTATTTATCCGTCCGACAATGGGATGTCTGTTTACTACCACGACATTACCAAAAGGAAACTGGCCGAACAGCAGTTGCTGGATTCGGAACAAGAACTAAAAATTTCCAATGAACGCTTTATGCTGGTAGCTAAAGCTACCAATGATGCAGTTTGGGACTGGGATATGGAAAACGACCATATCTGGGGAAATGAGAGTTTCAGAAAAATATTTGGCATCGATGCTGCCCAACAAATCAGTTTCGATCAGTTCACCGAACGTTTGCACCCCGATGACCGAAATCCCATCATGGTCAATTTCCGCAATGCACTTGCAAGCCGGTCAACCTACCTGGCAGAGGAATTCCGTTTCAGGACGCAGGATGGCAACTACCTCTCACTTTACGACCGGGCCTATATCATTTATAATACGGCGGGTAAGGCTTACCGTATGTTGGGGGCCATGCAGGATATCACTGTGCAAAAATCGGCGCAGCACCAGCTTTTACTCGAAAAAGAACTATCCGACAGCATCATCAACAGCCTGCCGGGTATCTTCTATTTATTCAACCAGGAAGGGCGGTACAAAAGATGGAACAGAAACCTTGAACAGGTTACCGGTTATAATCCAGAAGAAATCGGGAAACTTCACCCACTTGATCTGATTGCCGAACACCAGCGTGAACAACTCACGCAGAAAATCAAAAATGTATTCCTGTATGGGGAAGACCGGGTAGAAGCCGATCTGCTCACGAAAGACAAACAGCCGATTCCTTATTATTTCACGGGTATGGTGATCAGTTATGAAGGTGAAAACTGCCTGATGGGGGTGGGAATCGACATTTCGGAAAGGGTACAATCACAGCTCGAACTGGCAAAAAGTGAAGAAAGGTACCGTACCCTGATAGAGCAGGCCTCAGACGGGATTTTTATCAGTAACCAGGAGGGTGATTACCTCGATGTAAACACCAGCGCTACTTTACTTACCGGCTATAGCAAAGATGAACTGCTGAAACTGAATGTAAGGGATATCATCGAATCTTCGAGCCTCGAAGAAAAACCGCTGATGTACACCGAAATTAAAAAAGGGCAGGTAGTGATCAATGAGCGGGTCATGCGCCAGAAAAATGGCAATCTCATCAATGTAGAGATCAGTGCAAAATTATTGCCCGATGGCAGGTTCCAGGGCATTGTAAGGGATATTACTGCCCGCAAAAAAACAGAAGAAGAGATCCGTATGTCGGAACACAAATACCGGTTGTTGTTTAATCAAAACCCAATGCCCATGTGGATGATCTCTTTACCACAACGAAACTTCCTGGATGTTAATGATGCGGCCATTGAATTTTATGGTTACACCAAACAGGAATTCCTGCACATGAACATCAAAGACCTGAGGCCAGAAGAAGAGACCGTAAAATTCGCAGATATCATCAGCACTTATAAAACCGGCATCAACAATACCGGCGTTTGGAAACACCGCAAAAAAAATGGCAGCATTGTTAAAGTGAATATTATCACCCACGATATTATCTACGAAGGGAAGCATGCCAAGCTGGTGCTGGCCAATGATGTAACTGAAAAAATCCTGGCTGAAGAAAAACTCACCAAATCGCATGAAGAGCTGAGGCAGTTGGCCACTCACCTGCAGGATATCCGCGAAGATGAACGTACCTATATTGCCCGCGAGATCCATGATGAACTTGGACAGCAACTTACCGGCTTGAAAATGGACATCTCCTGGCTCAGCAAAAAAATCAATAGCAGCAGTCCGGAGATCAACCAAAAACTTTCCGAATCCTTACAACTGATTGATGAAACGGTGAAAACCGTTCGTAGAATTGCCACCCATTTGAGGCCCAGTATCCTTGATGACCTTGGCCTGGTATCTGCTATGGAATGGCAAAGCGAAGAATTTGAAAAAAGGTTCAAAATTGATACGGTGTTTACTTCCAATGTAAATGTCATTGAAATAGAATCGGAAATTGCCACAGGGATGTTCCGCGTATTCCAGGAAAGCCTTACCAATGTGTTGCGGCATTCCCGTGCCACAGAAGTAAAAGCCTCTTTGCATTACGACCATGAAGTGCTATCGCTAGAAATTATTGACAATGGGGTGGGTTTCAAATCAGATGAGATTGAAAACAAAAAAACCCTTGGTTTATTAGGCATGAAAGAGCGAACTTTAATGATGGGTGGCACATACCAGATCAATAGTAAACCGGGGGAAGGGACGGCAGTTTTGATAACAGTTCCCATACATCATTAACTTTGTGTTTCTATGATTCGCATTTTAATTGCAGATGATCACTCAGTGGTGAGAAAAGGGCTTCGGCAGATCCTGCTGGAAGGTTTCCCCAATGCACATATCGAAGAAGTTCCCGATGCCGAAGAAATGATCCGTAAGATCATGCAAAACGAATTTAATGTAGTGATCAGCGATTTGTCGATGCCGGGCCGCAGCGGGCTCGAAGCTTTGAGCCAGATCAAACAGATCAATGCCAAACTTCCGGTGCTTATTCTTAGCATTCACCCCGAAGAGCAATATGCCCTCCGTGTACTCAAAGCCGGCGCATCGGGCTACCTCAGCAAAGACATGGCGCCCGATGAACTCGTAAACGCCGTACAAAGAGTGATGCTTGGTAAAAAATACATAACAGCCTCCATAGCCGAAAAACTGGCATCCGTGTTAGACAATGACAATGGCCGTTCACCGCATGAAAACCTGTCGGACCGCGAATTCAGTGTACTTAAAATGCTGGCCGCAGGTAAGTCGGTTTCAGAAATTGCAGATACCCTTTTCCTGAGTGTTACCACCGTGAGCACTTACCGCTCCCGCATCCTCACTAAAATGAATATGAAAAACAACGCCGACCTCACGTTGTATTCCATCGAAAACAAACTGATTTAGAAGTTGTTAGCGCCGTAGTAGATATTCTACATTTTTTATATATCGGGGGCTACAAAATTTGCCTACGGTGTACTCTATATTGCATCGGAAATAATCGAAAATGAATACGTTACATGCCAACTACAATGTATTGGTAGTTGACAGTTCGGTGATCGTAGTAGAAAGGATCCGGCAGTTATTAAGCGAATTATCATGTGTGCACCAGGTTCAACAGGCATACAATTATGATGAAGCAGCAACACTGATGACAAGGCAGGGATTCGATATAGTTCTTTTAGATACTCAGTTAACAGATAAGAACGGTTTTGAATTGTTGTCACTCATCAAACGTTCCTATCCCGAAACCAAGACCATTATCCTCACCAATCAGTCGGGTAATTATTACCGGACCAAGGTGCAAAAAATCGGCTTCGATCATTTTATTGACAAGTCGGAAGAGTTTGAAAAAATTGTACAAATAATCAATAATTATTCTGTAGGATTTCAAATGAATTAAAACTATGAAGAGCTAACATTCTGTTTCTATTAAAAACCAACTGATTACTTAGATACTATGAAATAACCCCCAAACAAATTATTCCAATTCCTTAATGATGTTCAATCATGAGCCGGTATTTATTACCGGTTTTTTTGTGCCCTTACTTTTTCCCCATCACCCAAACATCATTGTCGTACCTAAAATTGGGGTGGTTGGGAGTGCCGCCATACTTTCCACCAGTCATGAATATTTGTTCATTATAAACAGCCGCCGCAATACCGCCCCGGGGAAGCCAGGGCGCCTCCTGCGTTTTCCATTCCCGGCCATCGGCACTAAACAATACCTGGCTCGAAAACTGCCCGTTACGGTTACAACCAAGCAGCCATATCCTGTTATCAAATACCAGTGCCGCATACCCGAATAGTTGTTCGCCCTTTACAATTTCATCTGTAACCTGTACCCATTGGATACCGTCATCCGACTTCCATACATCATTGTTCAACAAATAAAGTACTCCCTGTAAAGCTACTACCTGGCTGCCGCTTATTTTACCAAAAGGCATATGGCCTTTTTGTTGTACCCAGTTGACCCCATCTGTTGAATTCCAGATATCTGCATATTTCGTTTGTTTATCTTCTCCCCCAATGATCCAGATTTTGTGATCGAAAACAAAGGGATGATAGAAGAACCTTTCGGGAAGGTTACTTTGTGTTGAAAGCGTATCCCATTTTTTACAATCGGTTGTTCTAAAAATAATCGGGCGGTATTGATACTGTTCGATATTTCCCTTCAGGTACCCAATTCCAAAAATGGTATCATTGTGCTGAACATAATCGAGGAAAGCAAGGTTTTGAATGGCATTGGGAAGTGAAGATTTTACCCAATTGGTGCCATCTGTTGAATACCAGGTGCCATCGGGATGGAATACCCGCAAAGTATCCCTCACAACAAACATTTGAAAATTGTAATTTTTTCTCCAGGCGGCACTATCCAGGAGTTTTGTCCATGTATAAGCCGGATCTGTTGCTATTGGTACTTGCTCCGTTGCTAACGGTACCTTGTTGCTTGTATTATTTGAACAGGACAGTAAGAAAGTAAAAAGAATCAAATAGAATGAGTAGTTCAATGAAAGCATATTATCATCTTTAAGTATGGCCTGATAAAATTGCACATTTCAACCCACTCTCATGCCTACCTGTAAATCCTATCCACTGCCCCTCTGTATTTCTCCATGATCACTTTACGCTTCATGCTTAGTTTGGGGGTCATTTCACCGGTTTCAACACTCCATTCGTTGGGCAGTAACTCAAATTTTTTGATCTGCTCTACATGGTTAAAGAAACGGTTGAAGGATTCTATCAGTTCTTTAAAAAGGCCCAGCACTTCGGGATGGTGAATGGCATCTTCATTGGTTGTAAACGGAATGCTTTTGTGCTTCATCCACTCTTTCAAATTGGGGATAGAAGGCACAATTAATGCCCCTACAAATTTCTGGTCGGCGCCAACCACCATGATCTGCTCAATGAATGGCGATTCTTTTAATCTATTCTCAATAGCCTGTGGCGCCACATACTTTCCACCACTGGTTTTAAACAGTTCTTTTTTACGGTCGGTAATGCGTAAATATTTCTCATCTTCAAATACCCCAATATCACCGGTATGCAGCCAACCGTCTATGATGGCTTCTGCCGTAAGGTCGGGGCGTTTGTAATAACCCATCATTACACTGGGCCCTTTCACACAAATCTCTCCGTCGGGTTGCAGTTTTACCTCCTGCCCTTCTATCGGCAAACCAACCGTACCTAGTTTAGTACCGCCTTTTTTGCGGCAGTTAACACTGATAACCGGACTGTTCTCTGTGGGTCCATAGCCTTCATAAATCGGGATTCGGGCGCCATTAAAAATGCGCAGCAACTTAAGCTGGCAGGCAGCTCCACCGGTAATGATAAAATCAATATTGTTGCCCAGCGCCTCACGCCATTTACTAAAAATGATTTTATTGGCCAGGGCCAGTTGAATGTTATACAACACTCCGCCGCTTTTAATATTATCATACTCCTCCGCCAGGCCAACGGCCCAGTAAAATAATTTTCTTTTAACACCGGTGAGTTCGGCACCTTTCGACATGATCCTTTCATACACTTTCTCCAGCAACCTTGGTACAGTAGTAAACAGGTTTGGCTTCACTTCTTTCAAATTCTCCCCAATGGTTTCCAAACTCTCGGCATAATAAATTGAAATACCGGTATGGATGTAGATGTACGACACCATCCGTTCAAAAATATGGTTCAAAGGAAGAAAACTCAATGCCTTTGCAGTTGGAACTTCTTCAAAAGGAAAAGAAGAACAGGCATTCATAACATTGCTCACCAGATTGCGATGGCTTAACATCACCCCTTTGGGTGTTCCTGTTGTACCTGAAGTATATATGATGGTTGCGCAATGATCGGCACGGATGCCTTCCGCTATAGCACTAACCCTTGTTTGATTTGCCGGGTCTACATGATCGGTTAATTTTTTCCAATGATCCGTGTTGGGCAATTCGTCAAAACTATAAATATTGATCAAAGAAGGTATTTTATTGCGGATACTGTTCACTTTATCAAGGATATCCTGCCCACTCAGGAACACATATTTCACCGCAGCATCATTGAAAATAAATTCCAGTTCATTTACATTGGTTGTTGGGTAAATCGGGCACAACACAACGCCAATCTGCTGGCAAGCCAGGTCGAGCTTCAGCCATTCGGGCCGGTTTCGGGAAATGATCGCAATTTTATCCTGACGTTCTACATGCATATCATGGCCACTCAATCCAAGTTGTAGCAGCGCTGCACTCAATTTATTTACATCTTCTACCACCGAAGCCGTACTATGCTTCACCCATTGCCCCTGCTCCTTGCCCGCCAGCATATCTGCTTTAGGGAAGCGCTGCAACTGTTCGTAAAGGAAATCGAAAATTCTTGACTGGTCATTCATATGCAATCGTTCTAATGGCAATTAATTTGATTACCGGCTGGCCAACTTTATGCAACATCGTTGTGTCACTCACTGCAACGGCAGTGCAAAGCCCGGCGCAATGTATCTGGCAACTATTACTGGTTCTGCTTTTTCAGTTTTTCATACTCTTTCTCTACCATGTCTTTACGGTCGCCCCCGTATGCATTCATGTATTGAAAGAACAGTCCAACACCCCACCCCAACATCACCCACACCGGCCACGGCATACCTGTGTTTACTCCCTTTCTGCCAATGGTAAACCACCAGATGGCCCATAAAAAGGCGTTCACAATAAAATAAGAAGCCAGGCTGCGCTGGAATTCGGCCCGCTTTTTTGCAATGCGCCAAAGGCGTTCATCCCTGGGTTCTTCCATAATCATTCGTTTAATGCTATCTAAGTTATACAAAAAAGCCATCCGTTGAAGCGGATGGCCAAATTTATACCCCAATTAAAAAACTTACTTTTTATTGGCTGCAAGCGACAATTTCAGGTTTACGGTTTTGCTGATAAACCAATCCTGCGGGTTGCCTGGCCCTTTATAGTTCATGCCCCATAAGGTACGGTCGATGTTGAAATCGGCTGCAGCACTGATGGTATTTGCAT
>JBPOHG010000024.1:0-23997 GCA_052035835.1 Bacteroidota bacterium
ATTGACCCCGATGTTACCAGCATCAAGATTACCTGTTACAGGCTGGCCCCCCGATCTAAAGTAATCAATGCCCTTACCAATGCCGTAAGAAACGGGAAACACGTAACCGTTGTCATTGAACTCAGGGCCAGGTTTGATGAAGAAGCCAACCTGGAATGGAAGAAAGAGCTTGAAGAAGCGGGTGTAAAAGTATTGCTTGGCGTTACTGGCATGAAAGTGCATGCCAAATTATGCCTCATAAAAAAGCGCATCCATAACACCACTACGCATTATGGTTTCGTGAGTACCGGCAACCTCAATGAAAAAACGGCATTGGCTTATGGCGACCATTGCCTGCTTACATCCGACCGAAGTATCATGGCCGATGTAAACAGAATTTTCACTTATCTCGAGAGCCCAAAAACCAGGATCCAATACCTGAGGTCGTGCAAGACCCTGATGGTAAGCCCCGAAGGGATGCGCAAACAACTGCTATCCCTGATCAACCGGGAAATTAAGAATGTACAATCGGGTAAAAAAGCTGCCATCATTTTAAAACTGAATTCATTGAGCGATGAAATGCTCATTACACGGCTGCATGAAGCCGCAAGGGCCGGTGTAGAAATTAAAATGCTGATACGGGGTATTTGTTGCATGTTCACGGAGAACAAAAAATTCAAAGCCACTGTGCAGGCCATCAGCATTATTGATGAATACCTCGAACATGCCCGGGTATTTGTTTTTCATAACGATGGCAAGGAAAAAGTGTTTATTTCTTCAGCCGATTGGATGGTACGCAACATAGACCACCGCATAGAAGCTGCTTGCCCTATCCTGGATAAATCTATCCAGGATGAAATAAAAGAATTGTTAGACATACAACTGCATGATAACATCAAGGCCCGCATCCTCAACAACGATCAAAACAACCAGTATGTGAACCCCAGGAATACACGTAAAGTGAGGTCGCAGGTGGAAATCTATAATTATCTCTATAAAAAGCGTGGGCAAACCCCTGTACCCGACTTCTTCCTCTCTTAGTAACATGCGTGGAAAGATATTTGCTGTTACTTTCGCTTATTGTTGGATATTTGAACGAAAGCAATTGATTACGTTAACCTGTTCATCTTTTGAAATTAGCCGCCATTGATATTGGCAGTAACGCTGCCCGATTACTGATTACCGAAGTAACTGATACGGATACCGGCAAAGCCGCCTTCAACAAACTGAACCTGGTGAGGGTGCCCCTTCGGCTAGGCTTCGACGTTTTTGAAAAAGGGGTCATCTCCCCCGAGAAAACAGACATGCTTTTACAAACACTCAAGGCTTTCAGGCACCTCATCAACGCTTACAAAGTGAAAGCCATTAAAGCCTGCGCAACCAGTGCTATGAGGGATGCCGGCAATGCAGCCGATATTCTCCAAATTGTAAAAAGGGAAACCGGGTTGGATATAGAAGTGATTTCGGGCGACATGGAAGCCAATCTGGTTTACGAAAACCATGTGGCAGAAAACATGGATAAAGACCATAGTTACATGTATATTGATGTGGGCGGCGGCAGTACAGAAATTTCTTTTTTTGGTAACGGGAAGCTGGTATTTAAAAAATCATTCAATATTGGCACCATCCGTTTATTGAAAAAACTGGTTTCCGATGCAGAATGGGATGAAATGAAAGAAGCCATAAAAGAGGTTACAAAGGGGCATAAAGAAGTGGTGGCAATTGGAAGCGGTGGCAATATCAATAAGGTTTTTTCGATGAGCAAACGCAAAGACGGAAAACCCCTGCACATTGATTTGCTGCGTGATTATTTCAAGGAACTGGATGCAGTGCCGGTTGCAGAACGCATCAGCAGGTATGGCCTCAGGGAAGACAGGGCAGATGTAATCGTTCCTGCACTTTCAATTTATATCAATGCCATGCGCTGGTCGGGCGCAGAAGAAATTTATGTCCCAAAAATTGGACTGGCCGATGGGCTGATACAGCATTTGTGGGAAGAATTAAGCAGCCAATAAGCCCCAAACGCCCTGGGTCCTGAACCCTTAGGGCCATGAGCCAATCAATATTTTGTTTTAAGAAGCGCCATTCAATTACATGGATAAAGCCATCTCATCAACTTGCCAAAAATAGCCGCCGCACGAATCGCCTAATTAATTAATTTACATCCTCAAGCGAACCCCCCGGATTTGTTTTATTCTAATGCAGAGCCATCTCCCCTTTCGCATTCCTAACATTTCAAACAAATCGTATGTCTGTTAACAAAGAAATAAAGAAGATCACCACCCATACTTTGCAGAAAATGAAAGAAGCCGGAGAAAAGATTTCGATGATCACTGCTTATGACTTTTCATTTGCAAAGCTTTTTGACCATGCAGGAATTGAAATCATTCTGGTAGGCGATAGTGCCAGTAATGTGATGGCAGGCCATGAAACTACTTTACCCATCACCCTCGACCAGATGATCTACCATGCACAAAGTGTTGTGAGGGGTATCGAACGTTGCCTCGTGGTGGTTGACATGCCCTTTGGTTCTTACCAGGGCAATTCTAAAGAAGCCCTGAACTCTGCTATCAGGATCATGAAAGAAACTGGCGGGCATTCGGTGAAACTGGAAGGCGGCGAAGAAGTGGTAGAATCTATTAAGCGCATCATCAGTACGGGCATACCCGTAATGGGGCACCTGGGGCTTACGCCACAAAGTATTTACAAATTTGGCACTTATACTGTTCGTGCCAGGGAAGAACAGGAAGCTGCAAAGCTGAAGCGGGATGCATTGCTCTTACAGGAAGCTGGTTGCTTTGCGATAGTGCTCGAAAAAATCCCTGCCACACTCGCCAAAGAAGTCTCGGAAAGTTTACATATTCCAACCATTGGTATCGGAGCAGGCGGCGCATGTGATGGCCAGGTACTCGTGATGCATGATATGCTTGGCATCAACACAGAATTTAAACCGCGGTTCCTTCGCCAGTACCTCAACCTTAGTGAACAAATCAATACTGCTATCCAGCAATTCATCAGCGATATTAAAAGTGGCGATTTTCCCAATGAAAAAGAACAGTATTAAAGAATTGTAAGAATAAAGTCAAATCTTTCCAATTAACTGATCGCTGATTTACAGCCCCTATTTTTGCGTCCACAAACTTCCTATTTATGAGATTTCATCTGTTTTTAACAGGTATTGCATGGGTATGCATTTCCCAACATACAAAGGCACAGGCAGACAGCACGACATTACAGAACCTGGTGGTTACTGCAACACAATCGGCCCTTCAACAAAAACAAAGTGGCAGAAATATCCTCACCATTAACGGATCGCAATTTGCTTCTTTACCTGTACAATCCCTCGATGAAGTGTTACGCTATGTTCCCGGCATAGAGGTTCAGCAACGGGGCCCGCAGGGTTCGCAGGCAGATATCACTTTGCGTGGCGGTACTTTTCAACAGGTGTTGGTCATCATTGATGGCGTGAAACTCAATGACCCGCTTACCGGGCATTTTAATATGTACATACCCATTCACCCTGCAGAAATCGAGAGAATTGAAGTGCTCAAAGGAGCAGCTTCAGCAGTTTGGGGGTCGGAAGCAGTTGGCGGCGTTGTACATATTATCAGCAAAACATTTGCCGGTAAAAAAGATAGCAATGGCATCACTGCCAGGGCACAGGCGGGTGAATACGGACTGCTGAACGGCAGCCTTTATATACGCCAAAACGGGCCTGCACACCGATTGTCTGCTTCTGTACTTTCCAATAATGCCAATGGCAACCAGCTAAGAGGCACCAGGTCTTTTTTTCACCTGAATACCATGAACCTCTCCCTGATGAAACAATTGCCCAAACATTGGACTGTTTCGTTGAGGGTTGCAGCAGATTATAGAAACTTCAATGCACAAAATTATTATACCAGTTTTGCAAGTGATACGGCCAGGGAAAAAGTGAATACCGGATGGGGGCAGGTAGCCTTACAAAAGAAGTTCAGCAAAGGCACACTCCAATTGGATGCTGCATACAAAATGTTGCGAGACCAATATAACTTCAGGCCTTCTGCTACCCCCAATGACAATAAAAGCAATTTGCTTGTAGTACAGGCATATTTCAATGGCCAGATCAATCGAAAAAATGGTTTTACCACCGGTGTACAGGCCATCCGGAAACAAATAAGGTCGAACGACCGCGGGAACCACGATTTATGGCACGGGGCTGTATATGGAATCCTGCGGCATCAGCCTGCAAAGCGTTTATCCCTCAACGAAAGCCTCCGGCTAGATTATGATGAAAGCTACGGGGCAGTATTAGTTCCGCAATTCAATATCGCCTGGTCGCCATCTAGGTTTACGTTTCGATCATCGGTTGGGAAATCGATCCGAGATGCCGATTTTACAGAACGATACAATAATTACAATAAAACTTTGGTAACCAGCGGCAGAATTGGCAACCCGGCCCTAAGGGAAGAATATTCCTGGAATGCAGAATTAGGGCTGGATTATGAGATCGTAAAAAAATTCAAAACTTCCGGCACTTTCTTTTTGAGGGGCCATAAAAACCTGATCGACTGGGCCAATACCCCATACAGTGAAATGCCCCGGAAAGTTAACCTGTCCCCTACCGGTACCTATGCGCTGGCAAAAAATGTAGCATCTGTTACCACGAGGGGTTTTGAACTTGACCTTTCCTTTACCCATCAAACAAACAGCGGGTATACGTTACTGGTGAATTCAGGGCTTACATGTATCAAATCCGAAAACAAAGACTCCATACCGTCTTTATACATTGCCTCGCATGCCCGTTTCCTGGCCAACCTGGGCATTTCACTGCTGGGAAAACACTGGGGTGTTTCGGCCACTGCGCTTGGCAAGAAAAGGGACCAACAAAAAGCTTCAGCAATCAACGCAGCCCTATCGGAAGGCTATTTAGTAGTAAACATGCGGGCATCATATCAATTCGCCAGGCAAAAAGCACGTGTATATGTACAGGCAGACAACCTCTTTGATACCACTTATGCCGATCTGCTGGGTGCAACTATGCCCGGGCGATGGTTATCAGCTGGTTTTGAGGTAACTTTGCATCCTTAAATCAGAAATATGGAATTCTTATCAGCATTAAAACTCCAGGCAAATAACAATGGTGTTTCTACCGGCACTAACTGGATTAAAACAAGTGGTGAAAAAATCGCCTCTTACTCCCCGGTAGACGGGAAACTCATTGGACATGTTACCGGAGCCGACCGCAAAGCATACGATGCCGTTGTTGAAAAAGCTGCAGCAGCTTTTGCAGAATGGCGTCTTTGGCCTGCTCCAAAACGGGGAGAAGTTGTTCGACAAATTGGAGAGGAACTCAGGAAATATAAAGAGCCCCTGGGCAAACTGGTGAGTTATGAAATGGGCAAAAGCTTACAGGAAGGCATGGGCGAAGTACAGGAAATGATAGATATCTGTGATTTTGCAGTTGGCTTGTCGCGCCAGTTGCACGGGCTTACCATGCACAGCGAAAGGCCGGGCCACAGGATGTATGAACAATACCATCCATTGGGGATCGTTGGTATTATTTCGGCTTTCAACTTCCCGGTGGCCGTTTGGAGCTGGAACAGCATGCTTGCCTGGGTTTGCGGCGATGTAGCCATATGGAAGCCTTCAGAAAAGACCCCGCTTTGTGGAGTTGCCTGCCAGAAAATCGTTCAAACTATTTTCAAAAAAAATAACGTACCCGAAGGCGTTAGTTGCCTCATCAGCGGGGGCCGTGAAGTGGGTGAATGGATGAGCAATGATACCCGGGTTCCGCTGGTATCGGCTACCGGTAGCACCCGTATGGGAAAAGCGGTTGGCGCAGCAGTTGGTCAAAGGCTGGGCCGCAGCCTCCTAGAGTTGGGTGGAAACAATGCCATCATCATCTCTAAAGATGCCGATTTGAATATTGCAATGATTGCAGCTACTTTTGGCGCTGTAGGAACCGCCGGCCAAAGATGCACCACTACCCGCAGGCTCATCATCCACGAAAAAATTTACAATAAACTTAAAGACAAACTGGTTCACGCTTATGCACAATTGAAGATTGGCAACCCCCTGAATGAAAAGAACCATGTGGGCCCGTTGATTGACCAGGATGCAGTGAAAATGTACCTCGATGCCATTCAGCAATGCAAAAAAGAAGGGGGCAAATTCATCGTGGAGGGTGGCGTACTCAAAGGAAAAGGCTTCGAAAGCGGTTGCTATGTGAAACCCTGCATCGCTGAAGCCAACAACAGTTTTGCCATTGTGCAACATGAAACCTTTGCCCCTATCCTGTATATCATGAAGTACAAAACAATGGAAGAAGCCATTGCACTGCAAAATGGGGTTCCGCAAGGATTGTCTTCTTCTATCATCACCAATAATCTGCAGGAAGCCGAATGGTTCCTGTCTCACAGAGGAAGCGATTGTGGAATTGCCAATGTGAACATCGGCACTTCCGGGGCAGAGATCGGTGGTGCATTTGGCGGGGAAAAAGAAACCGGCGGTGGCCGTGAAAGCGGCAGCGATGCCTGGAAAGTATATATGCGCCGACAAACCAATACCATCAACTATACAGATAAATTACCACTGGCGCAGGGCATCCGTTTCGACCTGTAAATTATTCCCAAATAATATGAACGGTTGAAGGAGTTCGAGCAACGGTGTTAATTTCGTATCAATCAACAAATCTATTTATGACGATGAAGACATCTTTTTTGATTGCAGTAGCCATGTTTGCTGGCACTGCTGTTTTTTCCCAGGAATCAGAAAAAAAAGAAGACGATAAGAAAGTGCCTACCAACTGGCACTTACTTGATAAGGCTTCCACAGGCTATAATGGCATCAGCCTCGACAAAGCGTATGAACTACTGAAAGCCAAAAAGCTGAAAAGCAACCGCATCACTGTTGCCGTCATCGACAGCGGTATCGATACCTTGCATGAAGACCTGAAGCCTGTAATGTGGACCAATCCGCGTGAAATTCCCGGCAACGGTATTGATGATGACAAGAACGGTTATATTGATGATATCCATGGCTGGAATTTCCTGGGTGGTAAAGATGGCCGCAATGTGAAAGTAGACAGCTATGAAGGCGCCCGTGTATATCATAAATTAAAAGCGGTATGGGATGGCAAAGAAGTAGATGTTACCAAACTTTCTAAAGCAGAAAAAGCTTCTTACGAAACATACCTTCGTGCAAAAAATAAAGTGGTAGGTGGTGTAGACCAGGAAGAGATTGCCTACCTGAATATGATGCTCCCTAAATTTAAAGCAGGCGATTCTGTACTGAGGAAAGAACTCGGCAAAGATGAATACAATGGCAATGACCTCAAGCCCTTGAACATTACCGATGCCAACGGAAAAATGGCCCGCAGCCTCATCCTGGGCATCAGCAAAGCAAATAACAGTTATGATATCACCAACACGCAATTGCTGGATGAAATCAGCGGACAATTAAGAAAAGCTGAATCTGCCACCAAGGCACCAGAAGAATACCGTAAGAACATTGTTGGAGATGATGAAAGCAACCTGAACGACCGCAATTACGGCAACAATGACCTGATGGCTTCTACGCCTTTTCATGGCACCCATTGTGCCGGTATCATTGCTGCTGCCAGGAACAACGACAAGGGTATGGATGGCGTGGCTGATAATGTACGCATCATGATGTTAAGGGCTGTTCCCGATGGCGATGAACATGATAAAGATATAGCCAATGCCATCAGGTATGCAGTTGACAATGGCGCAAGGATCATCAGCATGAGCTTTGGTAAAGATTTTTCGCCCGAAAAAGAATGGGTAGATGATGCCTTCCGCTATGCCGAAAAGAAAGGCGTACTGTTGGTTCATGCGGCTGGTAACGATGCAAAAAATGTTGATACTGCGCACAATTATCCAAACCCTGTTTACATTAACGGAAAAGGCAAAGCTACCAATGTGATAACCGTTGGTGCAGCCGGCGATGAAAAAAATGGCGGGCTCACGGCTTCCTTCAGCAACTTTGGTAAAAAAGAAGTTGATGTATTTGCCCCGGGCGTTAATATTTATTCAACCATTCCGGGCACCACTACTTATGGAAACGCAAGTGGAACCAGTATGGCATGCCCGGTAGTTGCCGGCATTGCGGCCCTTATCCTGCAGCACTACCCTACTTTCACGCCACAGCAGTTGAAATATGTGATTGAAAAATCGGCTGTTGTTTCAAAAGATTCTGTAAATATCCCTGGCACTTCCGAGAAAACTATGCTGAGTGAATTGTGCCGTACCGGAGGTTTTGTGAATGCCTATGAAGCGGTGAAAGTTGCCTCCACCTTAAAAGCCCCCAAACAAAAAGAAACCCTGCCTAAATCAAGGATCAGGAAATCTAAAATGGGATAAACAAGAGCACCCAACTCATTTTTACCGCGGGTACAATATCGTAGAAAGATATTCACCCGCGGTTTATTTTTGAATAAATTTTATATTATGCCCAAACCACCCAAAGGTACCTATCCCGAATATTACGAGCAATACATAGACCAGGTTAAGGAAGACGAACTCAAACCGGGCCTGGAAGCCCAGCAAACACTTATTCATGATTTTTTAAGCAAGGTTACTGAAGAAAAATCGGGCTTTGCATATGCTCCCGGCAAATGGACCATTAAAGAAGTATTACAGCATATGATAGACGCCGAAAGGATATTTGCTTACAGGGCCCTTTGTTTTGCCCGAAAGGAAACCATTTCATTGCCCGGCTTCGATGAGGACAGCTATGCAGAACATGCTCATGCGAACAACCGCAGTTGGGCATCCCTGTTGGAAGAAATGAAATCGGTTCGGCAATCAACAGAAACCCTTCTCAACAGTTTCACTACTGATATGTTTGCCCAAACAGGCCATGCCAATAACCGCCCTGTAACAGTGCATGCCATCGGGTTTATTATACTGGGGCATTTTTTACATCATTGCAATGTGATCAGGGAAAGGTATTTGTAACAATACATGATAGCCAATTCATCATCCTTAGACAGTTGATGTATCATCATTGAAAGAAACAAAAAGCCCGGTTGAAAGTACAACCGGGCTTTATATAATATGGCCACTATAATTTATGGCTTCATTGCTGCCTCAGATGTTGCAGATTCCCTGCGTGCCAAATTGTTTTGTGAAATCATCCTGTTGATGACTTTCACCGATTCATCAATGTAAATATCGGTACTGCGGAATTTCAACCATTGCTTGTTCTTGTCTACTTTTTCTGCTGCCGCATTGATGGCCATGGTATCTTCAGACAGGTTTTGAATATTCAGTGGAACGGGAAGTTTATACAACTCATCAATTTGTTTGTATACCGCTTTCAGTTGTTTCTGTTCTTCTTTGTATTTCGCAATATTCAAAGAAAATTCTTTGCTATTGTATTTTTCGAGCCACTGCACATTGGATTTTATTTTTCCAAAAGTGGCGCTTTTGTTCACTTCATCATTCGCAGTACTAACCAGCATGCCTGCGCTGGGAGTACTCGTCCAGGTTTTGTAATCAGCCTGGTTGATCTCATCCCAGCTCAACGCATCCGGATTGTCTTTTTCCCTAAATTTAATATAATCAAAACGGTCGGGCAAGACGATATCCGGGGTCACTCCTTTCAATTGTGTTGCGCCCCCATTGATGCGATAAAATTTTTGCAGGGTAAGTTTTACAGTTCCCAGGTCTTCCGATTTTTTAGGCTGGCCCATGGCATTGTTTTCGGGTTCGGGGTTTAATGGAATATTGCGCTGTACAGTTCCTTTGCCATAGGTAGAAGTACTTCCAATGATCACCCCTCTTTTGTAATCCTGTATAGCTGCTGCAAATATTTCTGAAGCAGATGCGCTGGTACCGTCTACCATAACGGCAAGCGGCCCATCGTATAAAACATTTTTATCCCTATCGCGTAAAATATTTGCTTTTTCATCCCTTCCTTTCACCTGGCAAATAGGGCCATCTTCAATGAACAAACCAGCCATTTGTACCACATCATACAAAGAACCACCACCATTGCCACGAAGATCGAGGATGATGCCATCTACTTTTTCGGCTTTCAGTTTCGTAATTTCCTTGGCCACATCTGCCGCACAACGGGCACCATTGGGGCGCTCAAAGTCTGCATAGAATTCGGGCAGATAAATGTACCCGATCTTGTTTTCTGCTTTTATAATAGCTGATTTGGCAAACGTATCTTCCAGTTTAATATCGTCCCTGACGAGGCTAATAACTTTGGTGCTTCCATCGGCTTTTTTAACCGTTAAACGTACTTCAGTTCCTTTTTCGGCACCGCGGATCAGTTTTACCGCATCGCTTACTGCATATCCGGTAACATCGGTAGGCTCATCTTTGCCCTGGCCAACCTTAATAATTTCGTCGTTTTCTTTCAGTTCACCACTTTTCCAGGCAGGCCCTCCACTAACAAGGCTGGCAATCTTAATTTTACCATCCTCATCTTTCAATTGGGCGCCGATGCCATAAAAACGGCCACTCATAGATTCATTGAAAGAGCGAAGGTCGATGGGTGGGAAATAATTGGTATGTGGGTCCATAGACCCGGTAATGGCATTTACAAAACTGCTGAAGTTTTCATCTATGGTTTCACGTGTTTTTTTCGTAGTGAAATAGCGGTCCATTTGCTTGCGTACCTGGTCGCGGGCTTCGCGTTCGAGGGTACTATCGGCTTTCACTTTAAAATCTTTTTTGCCTTTATTTTTCTCCCGTTCCTCCTGCATATCTACATATTTACCCAGGACAGAATATTTCAGGCGCTTTCTCCAGTAATCTGCCCGGTCTTCTTTTGTGGAGGAGTAGTCGATTTTATCGGCATCGAGTTGAAGTTTTTCATCCGCAGAAAACTCAAAAGGCTTGCTGAGGATGTCTTTATAAATGACCGAGGCCTCGTTCATCCGTTTGAGATATACTTCGTTGATGGAATAGAAAGATTCCAGTTCTTTACCATGGATTTCATCATCAATAACAGACTCAAACTTTTTAAAGCCATCCACATCCGATTTCAGAAAGATGGTTTTATCGCCATCCAGGTCTTCTATGAATTTCTTAAGCACCCCTTTACTAAACTGGTCATCAATTTTTTTAGGGCTGAAATGGCCTTCTTCCAGGAGCACCCCTACATTGCGGAGGATACGGGCATAACGGGTCTTGGGGTTATCATCATCCCGATCGTTTTTTCCCTGGGATTTGAAGGTAAAAAAGAGGCTTGCGCCGGTAAGCGCTACAATCACCGGAAGGAATTTAGAACTCATCATAAAGGATGCAATTTTATGCATGTTGTAAAAATAACGGAAAATAGCAGTTTCCTGCCCTGGTATAACGTAAGTTCTGCAATAATGTTTTGTTAAACAAACCGATTGGTTATCATTATGGATGAGCGGCAGCGGGCATAAAAAATCCCCGGTTTTTTTGAACCGGGGAAATGTTTGTTTGGGTGGATGATGGGGCTCGAACCCACGACCCCCAGAATCACAATCTGGTGCTCTAACCAACTGAGCTACAACCACCATTTTTTGAATTCCTGCTGCAAAAGTAAAGAAAAACTGTACTCCTCCAAAATTACATTTCAATTTGCATGGCCCGATTCTGTTACTTTTGCCCAAAATTACCAATGAATTTTGCTCAATCTGCTATCATTATCCTCGGCATGGGCACCTGTTCTTTGCTAACAGGGTGGCTTACCCTACGCTTTTTATTTTCTCCGGAAAAATTGGTGCGTATTGCCGGCTTGCAGTTGCAGGGCATCATTCCTTCATTGATGGAAAGCATCCGAAACAGCCATCCTCTTCCCCTGGAGCATCTTTCGATTAACAAAGCGAATCTGAATACCGTGCTTGCACAGCCTTCGTTATATGAATCCATGCGGCCTACGATTGAAAAACATGTAGACCATTTCCTGCAGGAGAAACTTAGTTCGGCTTTCCCATTGTTATATAAGTTTATGGGAGAAAAAACACTTGCACAATTCAGAACAGTTTTCCTGGCTGAAATAGATGAACTTTTTCCGGAAATCATGCAGCAATATGGCGCAACGGTGTTAGAAAAAGTTCCCTTCTCAACCATTATCGGTGAACAGTTATCGGGCAATGGAAATCATCAAGTGATATCTTTTATCAGAAAAAAAACATTGCAAAAAAGGCGTATATATATGGGAATTTGTACAATATCAGGCCTCCTAATGGGTATTCTGCTGGTGTTGATTTGCCATGCGGCAGGTTGATTGGATGAAAGGATATTTATAAAAGCGGGGCTATGCGAAGGGTTAGTTTGTAGGGTACGGATTAAAACCGTTTAAATATTTATCTAACTAACGACAAAGAATTAAATTCAACAACCCCCATTTGATAAGTGTGTCATTTTACTTGATAACTGTGTATTTTCTGGCAATAACTGTTTGTTCAGGATTTGAATTTTTCTATTAATTCTGTCCTCCTTCTGGTAGCTACTTCCAGTTCTACACCATTTTCCATGGTTACTGTGCCCCCCCGGCCTTTGTTGTAGCGTACAATTTTGTTCAAATTGACCATATATGAATTATGGATCCTGAAAAACTGCTCAGGAGGCAACATTTCCTCATATTCTTTGATATTCCTGGATGCTAGTATTTTCCTGGAGCCCGAAATGTGCAAATAAGTATAGGCACCATTGGCTTCAAAGTAAATAATATCTGATATCTGTAAAAACACAAAACCATCTATGGTTGGTACTGCCATTTTTTGTAAATGGTGCTCCCGGTGTTGCATATTGGAAATCAAAACCGAAAGGTGATCGGCTATTTTGCGTTGCGAAATACGTTCAGTGGCTTTCCTGGTGGCAGCCTGCAATTCATTTATATTTACCGGTTTCAGCAAATAATCGAGTGCACTGTACCTGAAAGCCTTAATGGAATAATTATTAAATGCTGTAATAAAAATCACTTCAAAATCAACCGGCATCAGCCGGTCGAGCAGATCAAAAGCATTGCCATATGGCATTTCAATATCCAGGAAAACAATGGCTGGCTTGATGGAGGCAATCAATTGATAAGCCGATTCTACATCTCCAGCTTCTCCCACAACATGAATATCGGGGCAAAAATCTGAAAGCAATTTCTTAAGGATCCGGTTATTCTTAGGTTCATCATCAATTAGTACTGCCGTAAACATATGGAGAAAAATATTTTATACAATTTATGGATTCTGCAGAGGGATCTTTACGAGCACCTGCGTGCCGCAAACCATGCCTGCTTCGTTTTTAATGTCATTTACAGACAAAACTATATCCAGTACTTTTACCTTGCTCATCATCTGGATGCGCTGGCCGGTGATAGAAATCCCTTTCGACTGGTGCATAGAATTTGGAGGCCTGTATTTTGCGGCTTCTGCCCTTCCGATTCCATTATCGGTTACGGTACAAAATAAACAAGGCCCCTGCTTATCAAAATTAATATCAATCATCCCTTTCCCGTTATTTTTATGCATAATCCCGTGCCGGATGGCATTCTCAACAAAAGGCTGCAACAGCATAGGAGGAAGTTCATCCTGCTCTTTATCAACTGAAGTAGCAAAATGAATCTGGTAGTCAAATTTATTTTCGAACCTGCTTTTTTCCAGTTCCAGGTAAGACTTCAGGAAATGAACCTCTTCGGCTACAGTGATCATTTGTTTACCCGACTGATCGAGAGTTTGCCTGATAAGGCTGGCAAAACCGCTGATAAATTTATTGGCGCCTGCCACATCTTTTTCAATCACATATTGCTGAATTGAATTGAGGCAGTTAAAAATGAAATGCGGGTTCATCTGGGCTTTGAGCGCCTGTTGTTCGAGCCAGGCAATTTTTTCGGCATTCTTCCTTTTTTCATCTTCTTTTCTCCGTATAAATGCTATTCGCTGCACAACCAACATCCAGATGATTCCGAGAATCAGCAGGCTCGCCAGGAACAAAACTGCCCAATGCTGGAACCATTTTTTTTCCACCTCAAATGTATATTCAACCAGGTTGCTTTTTACACCAAACTTATTCACCGCATACAAACTCATCTTGTATTCCCCCGGAGGAAGAGCGGGATAGAACAAAAAAGGCTGTTTGGTAGAACGCCATTGGTTGTCGGCCGCAGACAACTTGTAGAAATAGGTAACATCGCCCTCTGCTTTAAATGAAATAGCAGTGAAATCGAATCGGATATTATTATTAGATGAAGATATGCGGAGTGCCTGATTGATATCAACACGCTTATCCGACACCGTTATTTTATTCAGGCGAAGCAGGCAGGACGAGGCCGACACAAACTGGTTTTCGTTAATAACCGTTAACCCTTTTACCGTTCCAACATACAATACCCCGTCTGCTTCAAATAAACCGTTGATGATATTATCTGCGAGCCCGTCTGAAACACGGTAAGTTTTTTCTACGGCCTCTTTTCCTTCGGCCATATTCAATTTAGAAACCCCGGCATCTGTACCCACCCACAACTTAGAACCATTTGCATAAACAGTCCTAACCAGGTTACTGGCCAACCCTTGTTCTCTCCCTATGTTAAATACAGGTTTGCCCGGCTGGTAACATACCATTCCGTTGCTGCTGGAACTAACCCAGATGCGGTTATCCCATGCTGTTATACCCGAAACCCTGCATTTCAGTAATGGGTATTGTTCATACAACCTCTTCACCCTTTTATCCCGATGAACAAAGAGCAAGCCTTTCAATGTGCCGATATAAGTACCACTGTCGGTATTATAAATTGCAGTAGATCGTTCGTCTAGCAGTTCTTCTACCGATTCTTCTTTCCCAGCTTTTGTTTTAACAGATTTTAAGTGGGTTGCCAGATACAATTCGTTGTTATGATTATAAAACATGTCTTTGTATGTAACATACAATTCTTTATATGTGAGTTCATTTAGATGACCGAGAAGGGTGTCGGAAAGCAGCAATGAACTGTGGTTTACGATAAAAAGCTGTTGGCCGAATGGAGCCATTTTAATGACAGTAGATTGCGGACGAGTGGTAGCAAATTGAAGAGTACTAATTTTTCCACTTTCCCTGTTGAGCCGGTAAATGGTATTAGAAATGCTTCCGCAAAAAATATCTTTCTTATTTAAGAAAACAGAATGAACAGGGGCAACGCTCCCTTGTTTATCAATGAATACAATGTTCCTGATGGCATTTGAGTATTGCCTGAATACGCCATTGCCGAGTGTGGTTATCCAAAGGTTTTTTTCGTGGTCATAAAAGGCGAATGAAGCATTTTCTTTGTTCAAATAATTGTTGGTATACGCCTGTTGATAGAAATTGTAAGCAAACACACCCTGGTCTGAACAAATGAAAGTAAGGCTGTCATTCGCCGGCGCATAACTATTGAAATTCCCTTTGAGTTGTAATGTATCAAAACGCTGCCGGCTATAATGAAAAACAATGGATTCGTCTGTTTTAAACATACTTGCTTCATTGTTGGGGTAAGCAAAGAAAAATTTGCTCAACGGGCAGAAGTTTGACCTGTTTCCCCAAAACCTAACATCCAGATTGGTAAGTTGCAGCATAAATCCTTCCTCATTAAAATTGACTTTATAGATCAGTCCGGTTGCACCACTCATCAAAGCAAACGATGCGATTAATGCTTCCCCATTTTGATTTACCCCTCCGCTCACAAAAAACCTTTCAAAAGTTAAATTAGGCTCTTTGCGCTCCAATATCTTATCGAACGGGTTCAGAACTACCAGGTTTTTACCTTCCATGATAAAAATATTCCTATTGGTATCTTCAAAAATATCAACCACCCGTTCTCTCAGGTTAATTTTTGCAAGCAGGCTGTCATTGGATGCATTGTGAATAAAGCCATCCTTGTAGAAACACAACTGGTCATTAAAAGGCATCATCCAGATCCTACCTTTACTGTCTTCAAACAACCGTATGATTTCGTTGTCGGGCAAGCCATCGGCTGTAGAATAGTTTTTGAAACGGGCGCCATCAAAACGGCTCACCCCAGTTTCTGTTGCGAAACAGATATAGCCGTCCCTGGCCTGAATGGAATGATACGCATGGTTGCCTGCCAACCCGTCGGCAGTGGTATAATGCCGGTAAGAAAGTTCCTGTGAATTACCAGCAAATGGCAACAACATCAGCAGTACATATAAAAAGGGTAATCGGTATTTTGACAAAGTTTTAATCGCTGTTCCTGTTACACTAATATCGTCAATTTAAAATAATTAGCATTATTTTGCCGATACAAAATTTGTACATGAAATCATTCAATTTCAGGAAACTCGTTCCTCATTTAATCGCTATAGTGATTTTTCTGCTGGTTGCCATCGTATTTTGTAAGCCTTCGCTGCAAGCAGATACCATTTTAAAACAAGGCGATATCGTTGGCTGGCAGGGCATGAGCCATCAGTCGTTTGAATACAAGGAAAAAAACGGGCATTTCCCCCTTTGGATAACCAATATGTTTTGCGGCATGCCCGGTTACCAGGTAGCCATGGAAGGCACCTGGTCGCCTATAGCCATTTTCGAATACGTTTTCCACCTCTGGCTTCCCCAACCCATCGACTTTTTCTTCCTCGCCTGTATATGTTTTTATTTCCTTTGCATTTGCTTAAAGATACGGCCCTACGCAGCCATCGCCGCTTCGCTGGCCTTCGCTTATTGCAGCTTCTCACCCATTATTATCACTGCGGGGCACAATACCCAGATGTATGCGCTGGCCTATGCACCGGCTGTAATGGGTGCAGTGGTGCTGATATTTGATAAAAAATATATTGCAGGCTTTGCACTCACAGCCTTATTTACTGCTTTACAGATAGGCCAGGGACACCAACAAATCAGCTATTATCTTTTCCTGGTACTGGCGGCTATGGCGATTTCCTATGCTATCCATTTCTTACGCAAAAAGGAAACCGCTCATTTAATTAAAAGTATGGGCCTGGTACTGGGTGCAGGAATTATTGGAGTGGCTGCCAATTCACTCCTGCTGATGACTGCTTATGATTTCAGCAAAGATTCTAAACGGTGCGGGCAACTTGTTATGGACAGCAAGACAAACGCCAACGATAAAATAAAAGATGGAAAAACGACCGGGCTAAGCAAAGACTATGCATTTATGTGGAGTTATGGCAAAGCTGAAACCTGGAGCCTGATGTTCCCCGGGGTAAATGGATATGGAACGCATTATGCCGAAAGGGATGGCGACCAGTATATCTTTCCAAAACTCGATGAACAATCGAATGTTGCGAAGTTCCTCAGCGAAAAAGCCAATGTGCCTGAAGACCAGGCTGCGAATTTTGCATTACAACAAAGCAGTGCATTGTATTGGGGAATGCAACCTTTCACTAATGGGCCTGTGTACCTGGGTGCCGTTGTGTGTTTCCTTTTCCTCGTAAGTATGTTCATGCTCGACAATAAACATAAGTGGTGGATTTTGGGAATTGCTGTTTTTGGCATCCTCCTTTCCTGGGGCGAAAACCTGCCTTCCTTCAATTATTTCATGTTTGATTATTTTCCATTGTACAATAAATTCAGGGTACCTACCATGGCGCTGGTGATTCCACAAATGGTATTTCCGGTGGCCGTTGGTTTGTTGTTAAACAGATTCATGGAAGGGCGCACAGCAAACGATTGGAACCAATTTAAAAAAGCAGCCATCGCTACTGTTGCAGTATTTGCCATAGTGGGTGTTTTTTATGCCAGTACCGATTTCAGTAAAGAAAATAAACAACGTACTGCTGAGTTCAACAAAATTGTAAGCGCAACTACGGCGGATACCGAAAGCAAAATGGCTGAACTCGATCAAAAATTCAAGCCGCTCACCGATAACCAGCTATACGAAGGCATGTTCTTCAATTTCAAAGGGGCGCCGGAAGCTCAAAAGTCTGCCCGTGAATTTGTTGCTGCCCTTCGCAAAGACAGGGCCGATTTGCTGATGTCGGACATGATCCGCTCCCTGGTTTTTGTATTGATCGCTGCCGCATTGATTGCCCTCTACCTTAAAAGCAAACTCAATGCATTGGCCACTGTAATTGGCATCGGGTTATTGTCGGCTATCGACCTGCTTTCTTTTGGTATGAAATACCTGAACGACAAAAGCTTCGACAGCAAAGAACGATATGAGGCACAGGAATTCCCCATTTCCAATGCCGACCGTAAAATATTAGAAGACAAGGACCCTAATTTCAGGGTGTTCAATACTGCCAGCCTCGAAGAATCCCGTACTTCTTATTATCATAAATCTATTGGCGGGTACCACCCTGCCAAATTGGGTATTTATGATGACCTGATCGCCTATCAATTAAGCGGCTCGCCGAATGTTGCAGTGGTAAATATGCTCAATGCAAAGTACATCATCCAAAGGCAGGGCAATGACCAGGTGGCTTTGCAAAACCCCGAAGCTTTGGGGAATGCATGGTTTGTAAAAGGGGTAAAATTTGTAAAAGGCCCGGTTGAAGAAATGAAAGCGTTGGATCAGTTCAACCCCAGGGATACGGCGATTGCTGACGAGTCATTTAAAGCAGTGGCAGGTTCGTTTACGCCTGCCGACAGCAGTGCAAGCATCCGAATGACCAAATTTGATAATGATGCCATTCAATATCAGTCGGCCGGCAGTGGGAACCACATTGCTGTTTTCAGTGAAATTTATTACAAAGACTGGAGAGCATATATAGATGGGAAACAGGTGCCGTTCTTCAAAGTGAATTATGTACTAAGGGCACTGAATGTACCAGCCGGCCAGCATACCATTGAATTTAAGTTTGAGCCACCAGTATATTATACCGGAAACCGCATTACCAGCATTGCAGCCTGGTTGCTGATGGTATTGTTGCTGGCAGCGGGTATTGCAGCATGGAGAAACAGTAAGAAAAATGCAGCTTCCACCGTTTCCTAACTTTATCTGACAGTATCGCCTAAACGTTTTGACGAAACCAGCACACATTACTGCCATTGCCCCTTACCGTATTTACCCGGCAAAAATGGGTGGACAAAAAGGCATTGCTTTGTTTTATGCTTTCCTGGCCAAAGAAGTAAAGCTAACGTTGGTATCTACACGCAACAACAGCCATCCCGAGAACCTGCAGGCAAATTTTGTACCTGCGCTCAGCAATTCGAGGTTGCGTTACCTAAACCCGTTTCAATATGGTTTCCTGAAAAGGCTGATAAAGCAACACAACAGTTCGCATCTCATTCTCGAACACCCGTATCTTGGATGGCTGGGCGTACCCCTGGCCTATTTCAATAAATTAGCGCTCGTTGTCCATTCCCACAACATAGAATCGCTCCGGTTCAGGAGCACCGGGAAATGGTGGTGGGGGATTTTATGGAATTATGAAAAATGGGTACACCGGCGGGCAGCCATTAATTTTTTCATCACTGATGAAGACCGGCTGTTTGCCATTCGGAAATACAAATTAAAGGAACATAAATGCCATACCATCACTTATGGGATTGAATGGGATACCCTGCACAAGCCAGAAAAAAAACAGCAGGCCCGCCAGTCGCTCCAACAATTGTATGGTATACAGCCCCATGAAAAGATCCTTTTCTTCAATGGCACCCTTAATTATAAACCCAACCAGGATGCAGTTGATAATATTATTCAGCATATCAACCCGATCCTCCTGTCGGCAGGTTACCAATACAAGATTATTATATGCGGGAAAGACCTTCCAGTTGCTTATCTCAAAGAAAATAACATGCTGGCTACCAATGTGCATTATGCCGGCTTTGTGGATGACATCTACATTCATTTTATAGGGGCTGATATTTTCATCAACCCCGTTACCGATGGAGGCGGCATCAAAACAAAACTGGTGGAAGCATTGGGGCACAACCTCCATGCGGTAAGCACAACCAATGGCGCCATTGGGGTACCAGTAAGCATTACCGGAGGAAAACTCACTATTATTGACGAAGCGGGAAATTGGCCGGGATTTGCTAAAGCGATTATGGAGCAGGGTGACAATGGCGATATTCCCCCCGCCTTTTTCGAACATTTTTTCTGGGGAAATATTGCTGCAAAAGCTGCCCGTGCTTTAATCGGCCATGGCCATTCTTCCTAAACGGGTTTACACACCGATTTTACGGGCAGGTATGGCTGCAAAACCTGATTGATTTTCAAGTATTTTGGCAATCGCTCCCCGTATGTGGCAAGATTATAATAGATTTGCCGAAATAATCAAATAAACAGCTATATGAAGACCGCTTTGATAAGTGGAATAACCGGGCAGGATGGCGCATATCTTACAGAATTTTTGCTGGAAAAAGGATATACAGTGCATGGAATAAGGAGGAGAAGTTCATTACTCAATACCCAAAGAATTGATCATCTAATTTTCAACCCAGAATATAAAGACAGGCTTATTTTACATTACGGCGACCTTACCGATAGTAGCAATATCCTGCGCATCATTCAGCAAACACAGCCAGATGAAATTTACAACCTTGCGGCTCAAAGCCATGTGCAGGTGAGTTTTGAATCTCCACAGTACACAGCTACTGCAGATGGTGTGGGTGTGTTGCTTTTCCTGGAATCGATCAGGATGCTGAACCTCGAAAACAAAACCAAATTTTACCAGGCTTCTACTTCCGAATTATATGGAAAGGTGCAGGAAACCCCTCAATCGGAAACCACCCCTTTCTATCCACGCTCGCCCTACGGTGTTGCTAAATTGTACGGCTATTGGATTACGGTCAATTACCGGGAAGCATATAACATCTATGCAGTAAACGGCATTTTGTTTAACCATGAAAGTCCGCTACGGGGCGAAAATTTCGTAACCCGAAAAATTGCTATTGGTACGGCCCGTGTAGCACTGGGTAAACTCGACCAGATCACCCTCGGTAACCTTGATGCAAAGCGTGACTGGGGCCATGCAAAGGATTATGTTGAAGGCATGTGGTTGATGTTGCAGCACGACAAGCCCGAAGACTTTGTGCTTGCCACCGGCATTACCACCAGCATCCGTGATTTTGCCCGCATGTGTTTTGAAGAAGTGGGTATCGAGATCGAATTCCGTGGAGAAGGAGTAGATGAAAAAGGCTATGTAAAAAAATGTAACAACCCTAAATACATCCTTCCCGAAGGAAAAGAAGTGATCGCGGTAAGCCCCCGTTATTTCAGGCCAACGGAAGTAGATGTGCTTATTGGGGATGCAAGCAAAGCCAACAAACTCCTCAACTGGAAGCCCAAGTACGACCTGCGCATGCTCGTAAATGAAATGGTGGCTGAGGAATTGAAGAACGAAAGCAAGGATTTGAATACGATCCTTGTTCACGGTTAATTTCCCTGCTATAATTGATACCAGATGGTGATTGGAAATGGCATGATTGCAAAGGCATTTGAAACCTATCGTAACAATGATACGTTTATCATATTTGCATCTGGCGTCTCCGACTCTACCCGCAATAACCCGATAGATTTTAAGCGAGAAAAATCCCTTCTGGAGCAACATTTGCAAGACGCTGCCAAAAAGGTTTTCGTTTATTTCAGTACCTGCAGCATTTATGACCCGGCGATGCAGCAATCGGCCTATGTGTTGCATAAACTGGCCATGGAAGAAATGATAAGGCAGTCACATGGCAATTACTATATTTTTCGTTTATCCAATGCCGTTGGGCATACGGCCAACCCTACCACCATTATCAATTTTCTCGTAAACCACATCATTAACGGAACGACTTTTCAGGCCTGGGTAAATGCTTCGCGGAATGTAATAGATGTGGAAGATGCCCGTATTATTGTAGACCGGTTGCTGATGGAAGGCAGGATGATGTGCCAAACCATCAATATTGCCAACCCGTTCAATGACCGCATTCCAGAAATGATCGCATCCATCGAACAACATGTTGGAAAAAAAGGGAATTATCAATGGGTAAACAAAGGTTCTGCCCCAGTCATAGACATACAACCCATTGCGCCTGTGATATCTGAATTAAACATTAATTTCGGAAGTAATTATTTACCCAGGTTACTGCAAAAATATTACCCGATTATATGACATACCAGCAGGTAAGGACAAAAAGAAGTATCGAGGAAATCCTGATGTTCCCTTTTGTTTTGGCTGGCCGGATCGCCGGCAGGTTATTCCCGCTTAAAACCAGGCACCGTGTTTTTCTTTTTTTCCCAAATGGGGATATTGGCGGATCGCCACAAGTGAATATAGACCTTACACATTGCATTGCCGGAAGTAAGCCCCTGATCATATTTTCGAAGAAACCCAACAATAACCAGTTTCGCGACAAATACAATATAGAAGGGGTAAGGGTGATCGATTTACACCGGTATATCGATAACAAATGGTTGCATTTTATCAATTTTTTTTTCAGGGGGGTGATTGCGAGTTGGGTGAGTAAAGAGCCAACAGCCACTGTATTTGGTGGCGAGTGTATTTTCTTTTACAAAGTGGTCCCCCACCTTCCCCGACGGGTTCATTGTGTAGAATTTAGCCACCTGGCCACCTGGTTGCCATACAGTTTAGCGTTTGCCGACCGTATCAACCTGCGGGTATTTAGTACAGAGAAATTAAAACAGTGTGTAGAAGCCCAATACAGGGAGAACAATGTACCGGAAGCCTATTACAGCCGCCTGGTTTTTATTGACAATGCGATAGATATTCCGCCGTATACAGAAAACCAGCATGCTACACTACAGGTATATTTCATTGGCCGGGGCGCTGCACAAAAACGAGTACACCTGGTTGCTGCCGTTGCTGAGCAATTGCATGCGTTGAAATTACCTGTGCTGGTAAATTTTGTGGGCGATGTAGAAAAAGTCATAAACCCTGCACAGTATCCTTATTGACGTTTCTATGTGAATATCAGCGATCAGCACAAAATGATGCAGGTGTACAGGGACGCCGATGTGTTATTGTTGACATCTTCCTTTGAAGGGTTGCCCATTGTGGTCATGCAGATGATGGCGCATGGGAAAACGGTCGTTTCTACAGCAGTGAACGGCATACCGGATTATATTTTTCATGAAGAGAACGGCCTGCTGATATATGCAACGGATGAAAAGGAAATCGTTGCGGAAGCTGTATCACATATCATTCGGCTTTTGAAAGATAAAGTACTGCAACGATCACTGGGTAAACGCAGCAGGGAAATTGCCATACAGAAATTCAGCCGGTACGTATTTTGCAGGGAGTATGGGAGGATGTTGGGGATATAGCGAACCCATTACTTTTTTGCCACAAATTTATCTGCAAAGGCATCCGCAATACTATTATCTCCTGATTTTACATCATATGGAGGCTCCATCTTTCTTTTTTCAATGACGAGCATACTGTCATAAAAATGCAACCCAAAAGTAGATTGCACAAATTTATCAACCGGAATTTTATTAGTATGCCAGGCATGTAATTTATCAATAAAATTCTTGCTATGCTCAATGAATGATGATTTTCGCTTGTATCCTCCACCAAAATCTTTCCAATAAGATGTATGTAAATCTTCGCAAATGTAGATCCCACCTTCGGCTACATGGTCATATAAATATTCGAAGCTTACCAGTTGCTGCTTCATAGTATGCCCACCATCATCGATTAATATATCAAGAATTGGAATTTGAGCCTTTAATTGGTTGAGAAAATCAGGATCCTGTTGCGAGCCGATAAAAACTTTCACATTACCCTGTTCAAATTTCTTGCACTCCGGATTAATATCAATAGCATAGATATTAGCATTTCCACCGAAATAATAATCCCACATTTGTAACGATCCGCCATGTGAAATACCAATTTCAAGGATATTGATTTTCCTTCCCCTGTATGCATGTAAATGACGTTCATAAATTTCGAAATAATGTTTCCACTTATGGATCATCCGATGTGGTTCATTATAAAAAAATTGTTCTAAGTCGCTTAATGAGTGCATAATTTATTTGCTTGTTATTTTTCCAAACATAAGAAAATATGTATAGTAAATCATCATAAAAAATTTTGAAAAAATGCCAACTTTAAGGATCGGCAACGGAATATACTTTTGCAATCCGATCATTTTCATGATAGGCTTTGCAATGGGTTGGCCCAACAGGTAATGAGAGAATTGTTCTTTGCTA
>JBPOHG010000157.1:0-5364 GCA_052035835.1 Bacteroidota bacterium
ATCAATACGGATGGAAATATCTCAGCTAACCTATGGGCCGGGGTTGGTTTCAAAAGCAAAAAACTAAACACCCGTTTCCAGATTAGTCCGAATGCGAATTTCTTCCGCTTCGCCGATTTCATCAATGGTGTCAAGAGCTTTTCCAATACACTCAATGCCGGCCTTTCTTTGTGGATGAATAAATCTAAAGACAAAGTGTATGATGTATCGCTGAACAATGATTTCAATTTCAACAATAATAAGAATACCCAGGGTAATGTGAGTACCGATTTTTATACCAACAATCTTTCGCTAAATACCACTGTATATTATAAAAAGGTATGGTCGCTTAATACAGACTGGCAGTACTTCCATCGGCAGAAAACACAACAGTTTCAGTCGAACAACGATAACCAGATCTGGAATGCCAAACTGCAAAGGACTTTCAAGAACAATGAATTCACCGTGTTCTTTCAGGTAAGGGATATCTTAAACCAGAATATTGGTATAGATCGAAATTTCTCTGCCAATTATCTCACAGAGGAACGCAATCAACGACTCAAAAGATACTTTATGCTGGGCTTTGCATGGGATTTTAAGAATAAAGGAGCAGCACCGGCACCAGCCAAATAAACAGTTCATTCAAATCAATCTAGTGTACAATGAAAAAGTATATAATCATAGCCATTTTCAGCTTATTTACAGCAGCCAATGTTCATGCGCAACAATTCGTGGAGAACGCTGTCATAGAATATGAAGTAAAAACAAATATCAAAAAAACCATGGGCAGCAGTTCATGGGCCGAGATGATGAGTGAAAGCCTACCTCAATTCAAAACCGGCTATTACAAATTCAGTTTTGCCGATAATAAAAGCATGTACAAATTCGACCATTGGGACGAAAAAATGAAACTTCCCGATTTTTGGAAGAAAGCTGATGAAGAAAGCAGTTGGTATTTCAATCATACAGAAGGGAATTATTCGATGCAAAAAAGTGTGGTTGGAAGTTTGTTCAATGTGCAGGATTCAATCAGGAAGATTGAGTGGAAATTAAGCAATGAGAACCGCATCATTGCTGGCTATAATTGCAGGAAAGCGGTAGGCAAGATACTAGACAGTGTATATGTCTTTGCTTTTTATACTGATGAAATCCTGATTCCAGGCGGCCCCTGCTCCATCAGTGGTTTACCGGGAATGATCCTGGGGCTTACCATCCCCCGTATGTACACTTCCTGGATTGCACTTAAAGTGGATATTAATGCTGCAAAACCTGCTGATATCAAACCAATAACAGGAAAGAAAATGCTCACTACATCTGCGTTTGGTAAAGACCTTCAGGAGCGTACCAAAGATTGGGGAAATGCTGACGACCCAGATTCAAAAAAATGGATGGACCAATTTTTGTGGAGTTCGTTGTTGTAAGATTGGGTTGAAGTATAATGTTATAGGGTTTAAAGGTTTATGGGTTGTTGAATTAGAGAACTTGTGAAGCCTTTTTTCAACGATAGCCTTTTATTCAATGATTACATTGAATCTTCCCCTCATTATCATATACCTTATGATAGCCTGATAATTATTTTAATTTTTTAAGTGGGCTCAGTCCACGTCGAACATCTCTACAAGGATTTGAAACAATGCCGGATGCTTTTTGCGTAGCAGGTCTGGGCGTTCAAAGAAATACTCGGCCACTACTGCAAAGAATTCTGTTTTATTCATGGTAGCATACGGATTGATATCAGTTTTACCTGAAGCAATAAGATGCATTTTTTCATAGGTCATATTGATCCACGGAAGTACGTATTCTTTTTCAAGTAAAACATGTGGTATTCCATCTGTTTCGCCATCTGCTTTATCTATCAGATGGATGAATTCATGAATGGCTGTATTGTGTTTATCGGTTTTATTCAAAAACCCTTGTTGCAATGCGTGTTTAGAAATCAATAGCTTCCCTTCAAGTGATCCGGTACCCACCATACCCAGAATATTTCGGCCATTGTTTCCCGACGTTTCAAATTCCATATTGATTGCATCTGAATAAACCAATACTTCATTGAGATGATGGTATTTCCAGGATGGAAAATTAAATATGGGGATGATTGCTGCAGCGCCGATCATGAGTTTGTCTTTCTCTGAAACCTCAGTATCAACACCCGTAACAACCGTTTCATTGAGAAATCCTTGAACCCTTTCTTGAAATTGCTTCTTTTGAACAGCATTGAGGGTTTGATAAAATGCAATTTCTTTTTCCAATAAAGCTTCATTAACAGGGGCAGCATTTTGTTTAACTACCCTTTTGCTACTATCCTTTTGAACAAAAAAATGCCAGGAAAGAAACGCCACAATAAGTAAAAGCAACAATGGGATCATGTAAAATGAAGTATTGATGAGTGAGAGGGTTAGAAGGTTAAATGATTTAAGGGTTAAATGGTTTAAGGGTTTAAGGTTGTTTATCTTTTTACAATTCACTATTTATTTTTTCCCATATTCATATAATACTCCTTTTCGTTCTTACTGAAATGTTCTATACAATTTCTTAAAAGGGTACGTGGCATATCAGCAGCATGCAAATCAAGGAAAGACTTTAATGCTCGCGGATTTTTATCGCCGGCAAATCGAAGCATCCAGCCAGTGCCTTTATGAACCATGTCTTCTTTATCATTCAGCAGCAATGACGCAATGGCAAAAGCATCCGCTGTTTCTCCCTGTTTAATAAAATAACAGGTACTCACAATGGCAGTTCGCCTTTCCCAGAGATTTTTTGAACGTGCCATTTTATACAAGCGTTTCCTGGGCTTATCAGCCAGGTATCGCCCTGTCATATATAAGCATCCAAGGTCAACCAGGTCCCAGCTATTGATACGGTCGTGCCTTCGCATGTACAAATCAAATAACTCTTTTAACCTGGAAGGGGTTACATTTTTCGCACGTGATGCCTTATCCATTATACTTACAGCCCCTGCCCTCATTTCGTGTATTGGGCTTTCCAGCATTTTCTCCATTTCTGTTGCTGGCATATTAATGCATGTTTTGGCCAGCGCAAACAACGACCCCATTTTTACGCCCAAGAATTGGTCCCCTTCGCCATATTCACCATGCCCGGTCTTGAAATAACGGCTGATCTTTTTTAATTCAGCATCCGATTGCAACAATTGAAGGGCTTTGCGAAAAGCAGCTGCTGTAGCAATTTTTTTTTCGGCTGAAACCACATTTTTTAAAGCTGCCATGTGTAGTTTTCCTGTAATTTCTGAAAAATATGGATCTGTTCAAAATGCAATTTCCCTTATTAAAGTGAGCCATTCCATTTTCATTGCTTCATCATCTTACTTCATTCAATGTTATCCCTACAAAACATCACTTGAAATTCATCCTGATAATAACAGCAGTTAATTCTCATCTGTTAACCGCATATTATTTATTTTCACAGTATGCATGAACAAATTGCAAGGCTCATCAAATGTATTGACCTCGAAGAAAAGGAACAAATGCATCGATTCAGGCTCGACCAGCAGCATTCCCTTAAAATGTTGAAAGCTGAAGGATTGGCATTACATCCGCTGATCATTACCCGAAAAACTTTTGGATATGCCGAATATCCTGAAATTAGTTTTAAGCTCCCCTATCCTTCGGAAACCGGTTTCTTCAGAGATGGCGCAGCGATTGAATTTTTTATAGAAGGAGAAGAACCTGTAAAAGGCATTCTTTTATCGCTTGATGGGACATCAGGGGAGTTCCGGTTATTTGCGCCGGATTTCCCGGAATGGGTTGAAGACAAAGGCACAGGTATTAAACTTGCCCCTGATACCAGAACAACCGGGATCATGAAAAAAGTCATGTTGCAAATTGAACAGGACAAATTTCTTTTTGCTTTTTTTCAACAACTGCACGAATCCAATAACAATTCTTTAAAAGAAGTATCCAGGAAAAATGAAACACATTTTGCAGGAAGCGAACTCAATGAAAGCCAGGAAGAAGCAGTTCAGGCTATGATAGAAAATGGGCAGCTCTGTATAATTCATGGCCCTCCGGGCACGGGCAAAACAACCACACTTGCAGAAGGCATTTCCCGTTTGGTACGTACAGGGAAAAAAGTAATAGTAGCTGCCCCTAGCAATACGGCAACAGATCATTTATCTGCCGTACTGATTGCAAAGGGAATTAAATTATTGAGAGTTGGCAACAGTAGTAAAGTGGCTGCTGAAGTATTTCCCCATACACCTGAGGGAAAATTACAAAACAGCAAAGCAGCCAGGGAAATTAAAGACCTTAGAAAAAGGGCTGAAGAGTTTAGGCGTATGGCATTAAAGTATAAACGCAGTTTTGGAAAAGAAGAGAGGGAACAACGCGACCTGTTGTTTAAAGAAGTTAAAAGTATCCGTGCTGAAATAAAACGGCAGCAGGTTTACAATGAAGAAAAATTGTTTGCTGAAGCAGACGTGATTGCCGGTACGCCTATTGGATTATATGATACAGAATTAAAAAAATATAGTTTTGATACGCTGGTGATAGACGAGGCCGGCCAGTGCATTGAACCATTGGGCTGGTGCATATTCCCACTTGCCGAAAGGATCGTACTGGCTGGCGACCATTTGCAATTACCGCCAACAGTACTCAGTGTTGAAGCCGAAAAGCTCGGTTTTAATAAGTCAATTCTTGAAACTGCAATAGAACATACCGGCAATGCATACCTGTTAAAAATCCAGTATCGAATGAGGGCTTTAATTGCCGGGTTCAGTAGCAATTATTTTTATAATGGGCAGCTCCTGCATGCCCCAGCATTGCAAAACACTGGTGAGCACCTTGTCTTTATTGACACAGCTGGTTCTGGTTATGAAGAAAAACAAGGGCCCGATGGAGTTAGTTTGCAAAATGAAGGTGAGTTAGCTACAATCAGTAAATACTTGGAAGCTACCGGTTGGAATCCTGCAGACATTGCATTCATCTCTCCTTATGCAGGCCAGGTGATATTAGCCGCTTCTTACCTACCAGACAATATCCGCAAAAGCACTGTAGATAGCTTCCAGGGGCAGGAAAACAAACATATACTTTTATCACTGGTAAGAAGCAACGATGAAGGGAATATTGGCTTTTTAAAAGATTACCGCCGAATGAATGTAGCCATGACAAGGGCTAAGGAAACATTGGTTGTTATTGGCGATAGTGCTACGATTGGCTCCGACCCATTTTACAAAGCCTTCCTTAATTATGTAGAAAAACACGCTGTGTATCGTTCGGTGTGGGAATTTATAGAATAAGGATTAGAAATAAATTGAACTATTGTTCATTCGCTTAAACCCTTAAACCCTGAACCTTGTACCAACCTTCAACCCTTCCATCTCTTCCTTTCTTTTCTAGTCACTTTATGCTTGCCCAAAAAGTAACCAAAAAA
>JBPOHG010000227.1:0-18179 GCA_052035835.1 Bacteroidota bacterium
TCAGTTGAAAACGGTGCTCATTGCCTTCGATCTTATCTACATAAAATTCGAGGATGTCTTTTGCACGTATGCCTAACCGTGAGGTGTAAAAAGGGAAGGTGGGTTCTTCTTCAGCGGCTACCCTGATCCCAAGGTTGAAAGGTACTTTTACAGATTTGATATAAGCCTTCAATTCATCTGTATTATCCAGAACAGGCACTACGTTTTTAAACCCGCTATTGAGCAGGTTGGCGATTCGCTGGGTATAGGGTTTTTGCTTGTACCCATTACAAACAATAAAAATATCCTTGTTTATTTTCTTGCGGTCGTACAGGTTTTTAATTATGTCTATATCATATGCGTAGGAAGTTTCAAGATGGATGTCATGCTTGATGGCTTCTTCTACAATGAATGAAAAATGCGAACTTTTGGTGCAATAGCAATAATTGTATTTGCCGGTGTATTTGTGCTTTTTAAAGGCAGCCGCAAACATGCTCTTGGCTTTGTTGATCTGCTTGCCAATCTTTGGCAGGTAAGTAACTTTAAGTGGCGTCCCGTACTTATCAATCAGTCCTTTTATATCCTGGTTGTTGTATTGAAGGTAATCATTCACCAATTTAAAATCTTCCTGCGGAAAATTGAAAGTCTGGTCTACCAGGTCTCTGTACGTATTGTTCATGCCAACGGGGCGCATTGTTCGCAAAAATTAGAGGTTAGTAAAATGGCAACAAAGATATAGTTTAGGCATAGAACTGCTGTATGTTAAGAAAAAATAATCGCAGGGGCCCTGGCATGCTGGTCACTTTTTGGGCAAAAAAAATCCGGGTAGTAAATACCCGGATGAAATATGTTGGCTGGACAGCTTATTTTACAGAGTTGATCAGTTGTTTGAAAGATTCCGGCTCGTTCATAGCGAGGTCGGCCAGGACTTTGCGGTTCAGATCAATTTTCTTCTCATTGAGTTTGTTGATGAACTGGCTGTAAGTCATTCCTTCTTCCCTAACAGCGGCATTGATACGGGCGATCCACAATGTGCGGTATTCGCGTTTTTTCAATTTACGGCCAACATAGCTGTATGTTAAGCCTTTTTCCATTACGTTTTTCGCAACGGTATATACATTTTTGCGTTTGCCGTAATATCCTTTAGCGGCTTTTAAAATTCTTTTGCGGCGTGCCCTGCTGGCAACTGCGTTTACTGAACGTGGCATATCTGAATGTTTTTAAAGTTAATAGTTTGATGAATTACAATCCGGGTTTATTTCATACCCAATAAGCGTTTTACGAAATGCATGTTGGCATCGCTCACGGTACCATCGATACGCATATTGCGTTTACGCTTGGTTGATTTTTTGGTGAGGATGTGGCGTTTGAAAGCTTTTTGGAAAGTAATTTTACCTGAACCGGTAACTTTAAAGCGCTTCTTTGCGCTGCTGTTGGTTTTAACCTTTGGCATTGTATAACTTTTTTTAGTTACTCCCTGCTGGCGTTCCGGAACACCCGGAAACTTATGGGGCCTTGTGGGAAATGTTACAAAAAGAGCAAATCTTTTCGGGCTGCAAAGGTAGCTCAAAAATTGTTACAATGTGCAGTTGGGAGAGAAAATTATGGCTTTTTTTGACCAGAAATGGCAGTTTCGAGGAGATTTTTCATGAATTGGAGCCCTTTTTCCTTTGAAAAACTGATATTTCTTTCGGGTATCAGGCTTGTATCTGGGTATTTGCCAATTGCTTTTTCGAGGCTTTCTTCCCGAAGGATATGCAACATGGGAAAGGGCGACCGGTTGGTATAGTTGGCCGGATCATTGTCCCGGCTGCCTGAAAACCGGTATTGCGGATGAAAACTGGCCAATTGATATACACCCTCATACCCTTCCATCTCAATCAGTTGTTCGGCTGCATCTACTACATCGAGGTATTGAGCAAAATCTGTAAAACCAGTGGGAAAAATTAACAGCAGCGTTTCAATGCTCTTGTCTTCGTCCATTTCCCTCAACAGGTTGGCCAGGCTACCGAGAGTGTCTTTCAACAAAGCCTTCTCCTGAATACGGTATGCGATCTGTCCGGCTTTGAACGGCTTTGCTGCAAATGGACAAAAATTACAAGCGATGACCACACCCTCTACCCAGCGTATCGTTTGTTGAATCGGATCCTGTTCGTTGGCCAATGGATGAAATTTTTAACAACGTAAAATTAAGCAAAGAACAGCGCTTTTATATAAGGACTGACCGTGTGGCACCTTTTGGAATGCAGCCAGCTGCTTAGTAATATGGCCCTGTGTACTTTTAACAGGCATCATTTTATTGAAATTACCGGAATGCCTAACAGCGCCAGTACCAGCAACGCCATTGCTGCCAAAAAATAAGTAAGTGCAAAAAACTGAACCTGCTTTTTGGTTTTGAATACATAAAAACCTGCCAGTGGAACTAACTGTAATGCATGTATGCCCATAAAATGCGCAATACGCAAATCGCCATGCCTGGTACTCCAGTTAAACCAGGGTAGCCCCGCCCCGCCATCTTTTCCATGTACCGAATGGGAAAGCAGGTTTACCATAATACCACCTTCCAGCGAAAAAATGATAAATAATAAGAGCCCCAAGCGAATGCCCCAGCAATATGGCTGGCTGATGTGCATCCTCTTTTGAGAAAAAAACAACCAGGTAATGTACATGATGGTGAGCGTGAATGTAAAAATAAGAATGCCCATCCAGGAAAAAATAACAGCATGGTTGCTATTGCTGATATTAAAGTGGGAAGGTTGGTGGCGGTATGCCTGAAATACGATCAGTGCATTCTCAAAAAACATGGTGAGGAAGATCAATACAGAACACACCATTACGGTCCGCTTCGCCTGAAGGTAATACATGATCCAACCCATCGTCCAAACCATGATACCAACCGAAAGAAAAAATTTAGCTGGTTTTATCCATCGGTTGATGCCAAGGATTTCACTTCGGTCGAAAAAAATATACAACAGGCATGCAACCGCCATCAGCATGTTATACCAGCCAAACCAATACAATAACGTATTACGCTGCCGTAACTCACCAGATAAGTTACTCATAGAAATTGTTTTAAGGTACTACTATACAGGGTACAGCATCACAAAAGAGCGGTGACTTTAAGCGATTGTAATACGGGTTATAGAATTGTATTAATACAAAAGTTAGGAAATATTATCGGAAGTTTTCTACAAAATAATTTTTGGTAATGAGCCATCTAAGCCCAAAGTATGCCAGCAACCCGATGGGCCCAAGCATGAATGTCAGGAGCAACAAGGGTACCACTAACAGGTGCGGTATTTGGTATTGGAACGCATTTCTCACTATCCAATTACCGATCATCAGATCAAAAGCCAGGTAATGTACCCAACCGGCTGTTACCATCATTTTGTTGCCAAACAATACCATTATGCCATCGAGTGAACCAAAAGAGCCCATATCTTCCAATGAGAAAGCGGAACCTATCAGGCAGGCATAAATGATACATAGCATAGACACAATTATCCCGGCCACCCACCTGGTGGTTTGCCACCAAAGCCTGCTAACAAATATCAAAAGTAGCCAACCAATCATGGCCATGGCGCCGGAAAGCTGAAATATGAGATCGGGATTCATCTTTGTGGTTTTTAATCATGAAATCTGCTCCTGATACAATCTAATTATTTTGCCCGGGTTATCAATACACTTCCTGTTTGGCTGGCAGGATTTTGGTTATATTAGTTATGCATGAGGAAGTTTAACCTTAGGAAGTTTGTTTTATTACCTGCGATATGGGTAGCCGGGGCGATCGTAGCACTCTACTTTATCCTTATTTTAGTAGTGTCTATCAATAAGGAACGTTTGCTCCGTTATGTGACCCAAACTGCCAGTGACCGCCTGAAAGGCAAGTTAACCATTGCAAAGGCAGAGCTCAGCTTTTTCAGCAATTTTCCCAATGTGAGTGTGTTGCTTAAAGACGTATCCCTGGCTGATAGTATGGTGCATGTACACCGGCATACTTTTTTTGAAGCCGGGGAAGTGTATGCCCAAATCGGGCTATTTTCCCTGGCATCGAATCATCCCCCACTTAAAGGTATTACTGTAAAGGAGGGTTCTATCTATTTATTTACTGATAGCAACGGTTATAGCAACGATTACCTGTTGGGAACCAAGGGCAATAAGGCCGTGGCACCGGAAAAATCCAGGAAAGAATCATTTCTACAGAATGTAATCCTTCAGGATGTCTCTATAACACTTGAAGACCTGGTAAAGGGAAAAAGATATGAAGCGAAGGTGGCTGCTTTGGAACTTCAAATAGACAATAACCTGCCAGGGTTGATACAATTTGATGTTGACATGAAATTGCAGGTTCATCAGCTTGCATTTAATCTGAACCGTGGTTCTTACCTGGAGAACCAACCTGTGTCGGGATCATTTCGGGTGTCTTATTCAAAACCTGAAAAAATACTGTTGTTTGAACAGATAAAGCTCCATTTGGGCGGTTACCCATTCACGTTATCTGGCCGTTTTGGATTGTCGGAGAAGGATCACTCATTCAGGCTTGTAATTGATGCGAAGCAGGTTCCTTATGACCATATCCGGCAACTGCTTACAAAACGGATTTCCCAATCCTTATCCATCGTGCAACTGAGCAAACCAATGGATGCTGTAGCTAATATTTCGGGTACGTTAAGGGGCGGAGACCCATTGGTCACTGTGAATTGGTCGGCAACTCATAGCGGACTAAAAACGCTTTTTATGGACTTTGAAAATGCATCTTTCACGGGTACTTACCATAACGAAATGCAGCAGGGATTGCCCAGAAAGGATCCCAATTCAGCCATTGTTATTAAAGGCTTCAGGGCAGATTGGCATGGGCTGCCTGTTCATTCAACTAAAATGCTTATCCTTGATTTGTCTCAACCCACGCTCGATTGCGACCTGCAATCCAACTTTCCGCTGGTGGCCCTTAATGACCTGTTGGCGGTAAGTTCTTTCGAATGCAAACAAGGTGCAGCTGATGTATCGTTATATTACAAGGGGCCGCTTACCTTCAATGATCAAACCAATTCGTTCTTAAATGGAACCGCGAAATTCAGCAACGGTAGTATGCTGTATACGCCCAGGAATGTTATATTGGAAGAATTGAATGCAGGGTTTAGTTTCCGCAATTCAGATTTGTATGCCGATACTTTAAGTACCATAATAATGGGAAATCAATTCATGATGAAAGGGGAAGCAAAGCAGCTTCTCACTTTGTTGCCAACAGCCCCCAATAATATCCGGGTAAACTGGAGCGTCTATTCCCCTTCCATTAACCTGCAGCAATTGCGTTTCCTGCTTTCGAAAAGGAAAAATGCAGTAAGGAAAAGCAATCAAACCATCAGCCATATTGCTGCTAAAATGGACGATTGGCTGGAGCAAGGCACTGTGCATGTAAGGTTGAACGCAGATGCATTGCACTATGATAAATTTCATGCAAAACAAGTTGTTGCAGATATCAGCCTTAAAAAAGACAGTTATGAGATCGGGCAACTAAGCATGCATCATGCAGGAGGACAGTTAGGAATTTCAGGGTCACTTAAAAGCCGGGAGGATGAATATATGCAGGCAGATATCAAAGCGCAACTGAAACAGGTGAATGTACAGGAGCTGTTCCGTGGGTTTGATAATTTCGGGCAGGATGGTATTATGTCCCATCAGCTCGCCGGTAACCTAACGGCCGACCTAACTGCAGGTATGGCCATCAATGAACACGGTAAGGTATACCCGCAATCTGTAGTGAGTGAAGTAAATTTTAGTTTAAAAGATGGAGAGCTGAATCATTTTGAGCCGATTAAAAAAATCCAGCAATTTATTTTCAAGAAGAGGAATTTCGACAATATCCGTTTTGCAGAATTGAAAAATGTACTTAGTATCAGCAACCAGCAAATCCGATTCAGGCGAATGGAGATTCAATCGAATGTGCTTACGATGTTTACAGAAGGCACTTATGCAATGAACGGGAATTCTGATATTACCATACAGTTGCCATTAAGCAACCTGCGTAAAAGGGATGCTGCGTATACCCCCCGCAACAAAGGGGTGAACCAAAAAACCGGTGCTAGTATTTTTTTGAAAGGGAATACCGGCGCTGATGGTAATATTCAATTTACGTTGGATGTATTGCACCGGTTGCGTAAAAAAGACTAACAACAGGACCATCAGGAAGAGGCTGGTACCTTGTAACTATTTATTCTCCCATTCCTTCAACATCATCGGTTTTACTGCTGTGTTGTAACATGCCGTGCAGTGTTTCCAGTTCCCTGGGCGAAAAATAGCGCCATTTTCCCGGCTCCAGCCCGGCCAGGGTGAACTGCATGATCCGGGTACGCTTGAGGCTGGTTACCCTGTACCCAAGCACTTCGCACATGCGCCTGATCTGGCGGTTAAGCCCTTGGGTTAGTATGATGCGGAACCGGTTTTCCCCTTCCTGTTTCACATAACATTTTTTGGTAACAGTACCGAGTATACGAACCCCATTTCGCATCGCATCAATAAATGCTTTGTCTATGGCTCTGTCTGTGGTTACGATATATTCCTTTTCATGGCCATTGCCAGCACGGAGTATCTTATTTACTATATCACCATCATTAGTAAGGAAAATAAGCCCTTCAGACAGTTTATCAAGCCTGCCAATTGGGAAAATCCGGCTTTTGAATTGCATGAAATCGATGATGTTCGATTTGTCTTTTGTATCGGTGGTGCAGGTTACCCCCTTGGGTTTATTGAGCATGAGGTATACCGTCGTTTTTTTCCGGCGCAATGGTTCCCCGTCAACCCTTACATCGTCGCCTTCTTCTACCCTGTTGCCTTTGTGGGCATCCCGGCCATTGATGGTTACCCTGCATTCTTCAATATACCGGTCGGCTTCCCTGCGGCTGCAGAAACCGGTATCACTGATGTATTTATTAAGGCTTACAGACATTCCTGACCAAATTAGCATAAAAAAAAGCCATCCCTGGGACGGCTTTTTTTACAGTGATCAACTATTATTCTCCGGCTGCCGGCTGCTGGTCTTCTTTGATCAGTTTACCCAGTTCGGATCCTTTTTTCTTTTGCTGCGCTTTGGGTGCAAACATTACAAGCATACGTTTTCCTTCCATTTTGGGAAGGCCTTCCAATGCGCCTACTTCTTTTAGCCTGTCGGCAAATTTTAATAACAGCAATTCACCCCTTTCCTTAAACATGATGGCACGGCCTTTAAACTGCACATGTGCTTTTACTTTGTCGCCATCCTTCAGGAACTTCTCGGCATGTTTTACCTTGAATTCAAAATCGTGGTCGTCTGTATTTGGGGTAAAACGAATTTCCTTCACCTCACTGGTTTTGGCTTTCGCCTTCATCTCTTTCTTCTTCTTCTTCTCTTCGTAAAGGAACTTATTATAATCGATCACCTTGCAAACAGGCGGGTTGGCACCCGGGGAAATTTCTACAAGGTCTAGTTGTTGGGATTGTGCAATTTTCAATGCTTCGGGAGTAGGATAAATCCCAGCTTCCACATTATCGCCAACCAACCGTACTTCGGGTACTTTGATCATGTAGTTGGTGCGATGTTCCTGCTGTTGTTCTTTTTTAAAACGTGGGTTAAAATTACCACGGGGTGGTCTTGGTGGAAATGCCATTTAATTGGTTTGGTTTACAATAATTTTTATTAAGCCTGGTTGCTTTTTATTCTGATCTGCGTTCTTTGATTTCAGTAGCGAGTGTTTGAGCGAATTCGTTGAGTGCAATCGCTCCCATATCGCCTTTACCCTGCCTCCGAACCGAAACTTTGCTTTCATTCATTTCTTTTTCCCCCACTACTAACATGTAAGGGATTTTCATTAATTCGGTATCCCTGATCTTTTTGCCAATCTTCTCGTTTCGGTCATCAATTTCAGCACGAATATCCGCATTTTTCAGTGTTTGCAAAATTGTATTTGCATAATCCATGAACTTGTCGCTGATGGGAAGGATTTTCACTTGTAAAGGTGCGATCCAGGCCGGGAATTTTCCGGCATAATGCTCCAGCAAAAAGCCTATAAAACGTTCATGTGTACCCAATGGGGCTCGGTGGATGATCAGGGGTACATCCGAACCATTGTGCTGGTTCGTATAAGAGAGTTTGAACTTGTTTCCGCTGTTAAAATCAACCTGGTTGGTAGCCAGCGTAAACTCCCTACCTATTGCGCTCCAAATCTGCACGTCGATTTTAGGGCCATAAAATGCGGCTTCATCCTGTACTTCAATATAGGGGATCTCCGATTCTATGAGTACCTGGCGTACCATAGCCTCGGTTTGCTGCCACAGCCCGGGTTCATTTACATATTTCTGCCCGAGTTTAGCCGGATCATGCAGGCTCAGGCGCATCACATATTTCTCAATACCAAAAATCTTAAAGTATTTGAGGTACATTTCATTCACCGCCCTGAACTCGGCACCAAATTGTTCTTTGGTGCAATAAATATGGGCATCATTCATATGCAGGCAGCGAACCCTCATCAAACCAAATAATTCCCCGCTTTGCTCGTACCTGTAACAAGTACCATATTCTGCAATACGGTATGGAAGGTCTTTGTATGTTTTTGGTTCTGCATCAAAAATCTTATGGTGGTGCGGACAGTTCATGGCCTTGAGATAGTACTTTGTACCATCCAGTTCCATGGGCGGGAACATACTATCAGCATAGTATGGAAGGTGGCCGCTGGTGAGATACATGCTTTCTTTGGCAATATGCGGCGTTACCACCCGCTTGTAACCGGCTGCAGCTTCTGTTTCTTTGGCTAGTTTCTCCAGTTCTTCAATGATAATGGTACCATTGGGCATCCATAAAGGCAAACCCTGGCCAACATCATCGTCCATAGTATAAATGCCCAGTTCACGTCCCAGTTTACGATGGTCCCTCTTCTTGGCTTCTTCCAGCATCAGGAGATATTCATCCAGCTCTTTTTGGTTGGGGAAAGTAACCCCGTAAACCCTTGTGAGTTGTTTGTTTTTTTCATCCCCTTTCCAATAAGCACCGGCTACGCTAGTAAGCTTAATGGCTTTAATAGCACCGGTAGAAGGGATATGCGGGCCCCTGCAGAGATCTGTAAAACTTCCCTGGGTATAAAAACTAATTTCGCCATCGTTAAGGTTGTTCAGCAGATCAAGTTTGTATTCATCGCCTTTTTCTGTAAAATACTGAACAGCCTCATTTTTAGGCATTGCTTTGCGTACATAAGGATTGTTCTGTTTGGCAAACTCATTCATTTTTTTCTCCAGGGCTGCCAGGTCATCCTCACTCATTTTTGTATCGCCCAGGTCCATGTCATAATAAAAACCTTTATCAACCGGTGGCCCCACCCAGAATTTAGCATGCGGAAACATGTTTTGTACAGCTTCAGCCATTAAATGTGCCGAAGAATGCCAGAAAGTAGATTTGCCTTCGTTATCGTCCCAAGTAAGCAATCTAACGGTTGCATCATTTTCAATGGGCCTTCCGGCGTCCCATACTTCGCCATTGATGCTGGCTGCCAGTACTTTTTTTGCCAATCCTTCACTGATAGATTTGGCGATGTCCATTGCTGATGAACCTGCTGCATATTCCCTTACAGCCCCGTCTGGAAAAGTAATTTTGATCATATTTTTTCGCTGTTCTTCTCTAAAGTTAACAGCAAATTTAACGAACTCTTAGCGAATACAGCAGCCGATTGCTTATTTTACGCTGAAATCATCGCTATTTTTGCCTGTCAATAACCCAATGAAGAATGAACAGAAATTTACTTCTATTTACTTCTCTTATTGCATTTTTTTCGGCCCATTCCCAGAATTTCACCGGGCAATGGAAAGGGGAATTCCTCGACAAGAGCACTTCCTTTGTAGGATGGGCGGGCGACAAGTGTGACTATGTGCTGGAACTGGATGTAAAAGGACGCTCTGTAACCGGGTCATCCTATACGTACTATCAGGAGGGAGGAAAGCGATATTACACTATTTGCAAGCTGCAGGGCTTTGTAAATCCAAAGAAGAAATATATCGAGGTAAAAGAAATTGAGCGAACAAAAACCAATGTCCCCCTCAATGTACGCAACTGTTTCCAGGTACACCGGCTTACTTATTCAAAGGAAGGTGAAACGGAAAATATTTCGGGCGACTGGTTACCTGCCCCCGATCAACCGGGCGACTGTGGTTTTGGTACTACCATTCTAACCCGCAGGTTATTGGTTAACAGTTATCCCAATTACAACAGCAAACTGGCAAAATCAACGCCCACAAAGAAAAAAGCAGTTACTCCTTCTGCAGCGCTTAAAGTTCCCCTGGCAAAATCTGCCATAAAAGCGCCTGCTAAAAAGGGCCCGGTGGTTGCTAAAAGCAACCCAATGGTAAAAACCGCACCTGCGATCAAACCCGATCCGCTTACAACTGAACTAATTTCTGCACCAGTAAAAGAAACCCCGGAGAAAAAAATTATCCCGGCAACTGCTGCCAAGCTCGAAAAAAGAGAAACAAAAATCTTAAAGACCATTGAAGTATCTCAGAAAACTGTAAAAGTTGACCTCTATGACAATGGGGAAATTGATGGAGACAGCGTATCCCTGTTTTTCAATGGGAAATTGCTGGCCGATAACAAACGATTGTCTGCAAAACCCCTCTCCTTTACACTCAATATTGATGAGGATGACCAAATGAACGAACTGGTAATGTATGCCGAAAACCTGGGGAGCATCCCACCTAATACAGCGTTGATGATAGTAACCGACGGGGCTAAACGCTATGAAGTGAGGATTACTTCCGATTTACAAAAAAGCGGCGTGATTAATTTCGTTCATAAGCCGTTGGCAGGGAATTAAAATTTAAAATTCCAGGTTACAGCCGGGATCACCGGGAATATAGAAACCTGTTTTGCCTGCACCTGTAATGTGCCATTGTAAGGGTTGCCGGTTTGATCGAAATAAATAAAATATGGATTTTGCCTGCTGTAAGCATTGTACAGGCTGAATACCCATTCTGTTTTCCATTTTCTACCCTCGTTCTTTTTGGGTGTTAGTATAGCCGAAAGATCTAATCGATGGTAGGATGGCAACCTGTATTCATTGATGCGGCTATATTCCTGGGAAAGCACGCCCCCCATTATGTAAAAGCGTTGTGGCAAAGTTGCCGCATTGCCTGTTCCAAAAACAAAAGCTGCCGATACTTTCCATTTCTTATTTATCTCATACATTCCTACAATGCTCATGTCATTGCGACGGTCGTATTTAGCCGGGTATTTTTCTCCGAAATTCAGGGACGGGAATTTCCTCCAAGTCCAGCTGAGCGAATAACCTACCCATCCGGTAAACCTTCCCTTCACTTTGTTTACGAACAATTCGGCCCCATAACTCCAGCCCTTTCCAAACACAAATGAATTTTCGGTATCATCAAGTGTATTGGGGGTATACCCTTCCTTGTATTCGATTTGGTTTTGCATGTCTTTATAATACAATTCCAGCGAAGTTTCATAGGTATTGTTGTTGAAATTTTTAAACAGCCCCGCTGCATACAACCAACTGATTTGTGGCTTCACTTTATAGGTGCTGGGTACCCATAAATCGGTGGGGAGCGTAGTGCCTGCATTGCTCACGAGGTGTATATACTGCAGGTTACGGGTAACCGAAGTTTTGATGGAAGTATTTTCATTGAGTGAAAAGCGGATACTGAGCCTGGGTTCTAATCCACTGTATGTTTTCACGGCCTCCCCTTTTTTATAAACTGTACTATCGGTACGGTTGCCATCATCATCTGTTTTGTAAATTTTATTGGGGCCCACTTGTTGGAAGAAGCTATAACGCAAACCAGCGTTCACTTGAATTTTTGGGCTCAACTCCCAGTCATCCTGAATATATGCAGCGCCTTCATGTGCGAATTTCGTTTGTGCATTCAATGGATTAAATACAACTGAATCCTGCTGTCCGCTCACCACTGATGGAGTGAACCTGTGATAGGTGTATAAAACCCCGAACTTTAGTTTTTGTTTGGCATAAGGGTAGTAATCAAAATCCTGCTTCAGGGTGAGGTCTCTGATGCCGGAGGCAAGTTTTACTTCAAAATTGTTTTGAGATGCCCTGAATGTAAACCGGTAATCATTGTATACTGCAGTGGTGTTGGCAAAAAGTTTCTTATTGAAGACATGGTTCCAGCGAAGCGTACCGGTGGCATTGCCCCAGGGGATATTAACGTTCAGGCTCTGACGGCCGTTCACAAAATCAAAAACATCCCTTCCAAAATAACCACTTAAATACAACCTGTCTTTTTCATTGAAGCGGTAATTTATTTTAGCATTGAGGTCGTAAAAATAATAGCCCGAACCGTAAAACTGGCTCGATTTACTGATAAATGGTTTGGTGAGTGCATCTATATAAGTGCGGCGAGCAGATACGATAAAAGATGCCTTATCTTTTTTGATGGGGCCCTGGATGGATAACCGGGAGGCGATCAATCCTATACCTCCTTCCACCTGGTATTTTTGGTTATTGCCTTCCTTCATTGATACATCCAATACACTCGATAAACGTCCCCCATATTGAGCCGGCATGCCCCCTTTAATGAGCGAAACATTTTTTATAGCATCCGAATTAAAAATGGAAAAGAAACCAAAAAGGTGGCCTGTATTGTATACCACTGCATCGTCGAGCATGATGAGATTTTGGTCGGGGCCACCACCTCTAACATAAATGCCTGCGCTTCCCTCACCTGCGTTGCGTACCCCTGGTAACAGTTGTACCACTTTAAGCAAATCCACTTCACCCAGGAAAGCAGGTACAGATTTAATTTGTTCGATTGGCAAAGAGATTTTGCCCATCTGCGCCATTTTTACATTGTTGTCCCTTTTTCGGGAAGTAACGATGACTTCCTGCGACAGGTTTACACCTGCAATGAGGTCAATGTTCAATGAAGTATCTTTCTTTAGCGAAAGGTTAATCAGCTGTGCCCGGTAATTGATATAAGAAGTTACCAATACATATTCGCCGGCATTGAGTGTGATGGAATAAAAACCATATTGGTTACTGGCAACGCCCCTGCTTCCCCCTTTCACGGAAATGTTTGCCCCAATGAGTGTTTCACCGGTAGACAGGTCGCGAACATATCCACTAACGGTAAACCGCCCTGATGTAGGTTTTATTTTTACAGAGTCACTTCCGGCAGTTTGTTGTGCAACCAGGGTTAGAACTGCAAAGCAAAAAATGAGCGAAAAAACAATTGGTTTCATATCGTACGGCTGTATATTATTGCGCTTTGATGGTATCCTTCACTTCGCCACAGTGAAGCATATCCGCTTTGTGTACCGGATGGTTTTTTCCCAAGTAAGGATTGACCACTTTTTCACTGTTGCTGATCCAGTTTGCCGGTGCATTTTCTCCAAATGCCATGGGGCAATTGATCAAATAAAGTTTTTGCCCTTCGTAACTGATCGCTTTAAAAAAAGTTGGGTAGAGCATATCTGTAAGGCTGCTGAAATCGCGGCGCATTTCTGTGATATCAGTTTGCTTAAGCAGGGATTCTGCATTGGAGCGTACATCCCCGATGCTTGCCTGAACGGTTTCAAAAACCATGGCGGTATCTTTCCTCAATTCTGCTGTGTCTAATGTGTTTAAAGCAGCCAGAAAGGCAGTCGTCTTGGCTTTGGCAACAGCAGTGTCTGCATCTATAAATGCATCTTTGATTGCCAGGTATTCGGTGATCACTTTTGCGATACCATCATTAAATGCGGCAGAATGCTTTTGCAATGCCATCGGTACAGGTTTGGGCCCCTTTGGTTTCCCTGATTTGGGCTTTAAAACGAACCAATAAAGTGCTGCGCCTGCAAGGATCAATACAAGGAAGAGAAATGCTCTTTTCATATTCGCGATTTTGGCCAAAGTTAGCAACTTTGGATGCAAGAAAAATGGCCGGCTGAGATACCGGGATTTTTATATGCTCCGATACAACAGAAAGAAATGTAAAAAGGTTGCATTCTTGGAGTATTTTTGCAGGAATTTTTAAACAAAGGCATTTAATACAAGGATAATATGTTATTAGGATTACAGAATGTGACGTTTGAGTTTGGCGCCCGAACAATTGTGGAAGATGCCACCTGGCATATCCAACCCAATGAACGTATTGGATTGATTGGTTATAACGGTACCGGTAAATCGACGCTATTGAAAGTGCTCACGGGACAGTACAGTGCGGCAAGGGGCACTGTAGAAAAAGGTCGGGAAACCACCATTGGGTTCCTACACCAGGACCTGCTGGGATTCGACACAGAAGATTCAATTCTTGAAGTTGCCATGGGGGCGTTTGAAAGAGTGAAGCAACTGGAAAAGGAAATTGAAGAACTGGGAGAAGAACTTGCCAAAACCGGGGATGAAAAACTGGCGCAGGAATATTCTGATCTCTTGCATGAAATGGATGTGCTGGATGGGTATAGCATCCATCACCGCACCGAAGAAATTTTGCAAGGGCTTGGTTTTAGCAATGCCGACCTTCAGAAGAAATATAAGTTGTTCAGCGGGGGCTGGCGGATGCGGGTATTACTGGCGAAGATGATCCTTCAACACCCGGATGTGCTATTGCTGGATGAACCTACCAACCACCTCGACCTGCCAAGTATCGAATGGCTGGAGAAATACCTGCAACACTACCCGGGAGCCGTGGTCATTGTGTCGCATGACCGTTTTTTCCTCGACAGGATGGTTACAAAGATTGTAGAGTTGTATCAACAGCAATTGCATTTTTATACGGGAAACTACAGTTTCTATGAGCAGGAAAAAGCACTTCGTGTAGATATCCAAAAGAAGGCCTATGAAAACCAACAGGATTATATCCGGCAGCAGGAACGGTTCGTAGAACGCTTCAAGGCCAAAGCAAGTAAAGCCGCACAGGCGCAGAGTATCGTAAAGCGGCTCGACAGGCTCGACCGTATTGAAGACGTGGAAATTGAAAGGCCGAATATCAGGATCAATTTTGCGGTAGACAGGCAGCCCGGCAAAATCATCTGTACGCTCAAACACGTGAGCAAAAGTTTCCCGGGCGTACCGATTGTACAGGATACCGGTGCCGAAATTGACCGGGGCGATAAAATTGCACTGATTGGTGCTAACGGTAAGGGTAAATCGACATTGCTGCGCATCATTGCGGGGGCTGAATCATTTGAAGGGGAACGTGAATGGGGCCACAATGTGGTAGAGTCTTTTTATGCACAGCACCAGCTAGAAGCGCTGGGCCTCGATAACAATGTGCTGGAAGAAATGCAGGAAGCCAGAAGCGGTAAAAATGACCTTGAATTGAGGAGCCTGCTGGGCGCATTCCTATTTAGCGGCGATACTGTTGAGAAGAAAATAAAAGTGTTAAGCGGAGGTGAGAAAGCCAGGGTTGCACTCGCGAAAACCATTGCCAGTAAAGCAAACTTCCTGATGCTGGATGAACCTACCAACCACCTCGATATCCATTCGGTAGACCTGCTGGTGGAAGCACTCAATAAGTATGAAGGCAGCCTGATTTTGGTTAGCCATGACCGTTATTTCATTAGCAGGCTGGCCAATAAGATATGGGAAATAGACGAACAAAAAATAAGGGAGTTCAAGGGGACATATTCCGAATGGGAAGAATGGAAAGAAAGAAGGGAAAAAGCGATGGCAGAACAAAAGAAAGCCGAAAAAGCAGTCGTTGTACCAGAAGTTAAAAAAGAAGTGGCAGCACCGGTTCAGAAAAATAACAACAACGATCAAAAAAAAGAAGTACAGAAACTTAAAAACAGGTTCAAGCAATTGGAAGAACAGTTGGCCACCTTACAAAACAACAAAATAAGCCTGGAGGCAGCGCTCGCCGACCCTGCCATATACAGCGATAAACAAAAATTCATACAGGCAGAATCGGATTATAACAAGGCTGTTGCTGCCCATGATGCGGCCAATAAAGAGTATGAGAAGATCTTTGAGCAGTTGATGGAATTAGAGTAAAATCTGGCTACGTGAATGGCAGAACTAACCATCCAGTAATCATTGTAAAAGCTTTTGATGGCCGAATGTTTTTAATAATAGCAACATTCTTTTAAGTTAAGTATGAAAACATGGGCCCTGGTGCATCTATTATATACTTTATCAAAATCGGATAGATGAAACAAGCTTTGGCCACAGCACATTTTTTGTTTTTTGTACTTGTTTTTTCTTCAAACATTTTTTCACAGCCAACCACAACCAATCCTGTTATTGAGTTTGAAAATGATAGCCTGGTTGTAAACGTTGATAATGAATCGGATTCCTGTTTAAAATATTACTTCAAATTCAGGAACATTGGGAATGTGCCTGTTATCATAGAAAATGCACAAGGATCAGATCCTGATTTCCCATTTTACTATCCCAGGAATCCTGTAATACCGGGTACAACCGATTCTATCGGGATTGTTCTTGTACGTCAGCAATTGGCCATTCCCAGGTTAAGGCGTATCTATTCGGTTCACTATAATGGTGGGTTTAAGAAGTTTATTTACTTCGTAAGGATACATAAAAGGAAAGATTAATTACAATTTAGATCAGGTTCAAAAAAGTCAATGCCTTTGGTTCCTGTTTTTTTAACAGATATCATCATTTATTAGAAGTATGTTTAAGGAACTGTCGGGACATATCTTCAAACAATCAGATTATTCAATTAAATTTTTTGGTATGAAATTTTTAATGTTCATATTCCTATTGTGCCTGCTTAACCGTTCATTTTCCCAATCGAAAATTGAAGATACTGCATTGGTTAAACTGATAGACAGTTTATATACGGCTGACCAGGCAACTGCTCATATCAAGCCGGGTGATTCTGCAGCGGCCGCATTTCAACGGGTTGTGAGAAGTAATTTCCCGCTGGTCAGCCAAATTTTTGAACAGTATGGCTTCCACAATTACCAGCTGGTAGGTAAGAAAACATCTGATCAATATTTTCTGCTGGTACAACATTCAGATATTGATGTTCAGTTTCAGAAAAATGTATTGGCGAAGATGGAAAAAGAGGTGCTGGATGGAAATGCATCCGGTAAGAATTTTACATTTCTTACAGACAGGATCAATATCAATGAAGGTAAGCCCCAGGTTTATGGAACCCAGGTACATATGAGTGCCCATACCATTATCAAAAACTGTATAGATGTAGAGAACCTCGATAAGAGACGCAAAGCAGTTGGTTTAGAACCAATCAAGGAATATCTCGACCGGTGCAACGAAGTATTCTATGAATTGAACCCTGGGCAGAAAAAACCGGGTAGAAAATAAATGCCGAATTTAACTTTCGGCCTTGATGCTGGCTTTCCAGGAAATGGGGAAGCTTTGCAGGAATGAAATACAATTATCAACTATAAATTCCGGAGTGCTATTTTATTTGTGTGAAACAAATTTTATAAATAAACACCGGTTTAGCCCGGTTGAACATTTATTTGATTACTCTTACACTTCTACTATTGGTCTCATATATAGCAATGCCATTCAGTAACGAAGTGTACTGGAGCGGGATTAATTATTTGATTGGCTTCATGCTGTTAACCGGTAGCACAGTAATATGAGGATTGATGTTGCGATAATATTGAACAGTAAAGTCACGATATATCCTATGTAAATCGCATAGTTGATTTTATTTTTCAGCTGTATTGAACTTGCCTTGGAATTTTCTATACTCCGCTTGCAGGCTCATGAGCCTGTTCACTTCCTTTTGTTTTTATTGTACATTTTCTATTATTAATAGGCAAGAACCGCTGGTAACATTGTTGTTGCCATGTTTAGAAAATGCACTAGCTTTCGATTCATTTATTAAACAAATCATTCAACTAAAATTTTTTGTTATGGCAACCGTAAATGTGTACCTCACTTTTAATGGCAACTGCGAAGATGCTTTCAAATTTTATCAATCAGTTTTTGGAGGGGAATTCCCTTACATAGGTAGGTTTAAAGATATGCCGCAGGGCGATGAGAATTGTAAAAGTATGACGGAGGAAGATGGCAACAGGATTATGCATGTGTCGCTCCCCATTAGCAAAGAGACCTCTTTGATGGGAAGCGATACCATGGGTGAGTGGGCACCGCATTTTAAACAGGGGAATAATTTCTCTGTTTCCATTAATACCGAAAGCAGGGACGAGGCAGACAGGTTATTTGGGGGGCTATCGGCCGGGGGCCAGGTAATGATGCCTATGAATTCAACATTCTGGGGCGCTTACTTTGGAA
>JBPOHG010000075.1:0-18964 GCA_052035835.1 Bacteroidota bacterium
CTCCTTACTCACTTTAATATCGAATTTTATGAATAATTTGGAGTTGACTCACCAAACAAAAAGCCCGCAAACGTAATGTTTGCGGGCTTTTGTTGAGATTTGATTTTCTCTTAGCGGACCGGACGGGACTCGAACCCGCGACCTCCGCCGTGACAGGGCGGCATTCTAACCAACTGAACTACCGATCCTTCTAATCCTTGAGGAATGGATATTGGAATGGTTATCCCTTACCTCATTTTTAGGGAGGGCAAAGATAAGAATATTTATGTTTTCAAAACAAAACTTTTATAAAAAACTTCTATCCCCTATTTTTACAAGCTATTTGCTACTATTCTTTTATACTATAAACAAACCGGCATGCCACAGCTTAAAAACAGGCAGTTCCTGGACTTTGAAAAACCCATCAAAGACCTTTACGACCAGATAGAGCAGCTCCAGATCACACAGGAAAAATCAAAAACAGATATGAGCTCCGCCATTGCTGCGCTGGAGCAAAAAGTAATAGAAACCAAAAGGCATATCACCGAAACCCTCACCCCTTGGCACCGGGTGCAGCTTAGCCGCCATCCCGACAGGCCGTATACGCTTAAATACATTGAAAAAATGTGCCATAACTTCATTGAGTTGCATGGCGACCGCAATGTAAAAGACGACAAAGCCATGGTAGGCGGTTTTGCCCAGTTGGGTGATAAAACGGTGATGATCATCGGCCAGCAAAAAGGGAACAATACCAAAACCCGCCAGCTTCGCAATTTTGGAATGGCCAACCCCGAAGGTTACCGAAAAGCACTCCGCCTGATGAAACTGGCGGAGAAATTCAATAAACCCATTATTACACTGATTGATACTCCAGGCGCCTATCCTGGCCTGGAAGCAGAGGAACGGGGCCAGGGTGAAGCCATTGCACGTAATATTTATGAAATGATCAGCCTGAAAGTACCGGTGATCTGTGTGATCATTGGCGAAGGGGCCAGCGGTGGCGCATTGGGGATTGGCGTAGGCGATAAAGTGGTGATGATGGAAAATACATGGTACACCGTTATTTCCCCCGAAAGCTGCAGCAGCATCCTCTGGCGCAGTTGGGATAAAAAGGAAGTGGCCGCCGAACAATTGCGTTTAACCGGTACCGATATGCTTAAGTTTGGACTGGTAGATGATGTGATCCCCGAACCCCTGGGTGGCGCCCACTGGGATTATGATGAAGCCGCTGCCATCCTGAAGAAATACCTCCTGCCCGTGATTGAGGAGTTGGAAAAAATCCCGGCTGATAAAAGAGTGGAAGAAAGGATCAGGAAATTCGGCAATATGGGATTCTGGGAAGAAACCCCCATCGCAGCAACCAATAGCTGAAACCCGTCAATCATTAGCAGAAATCCTTAAACCCCCGTCATGCTTAAAATTGCAGTATTCGGAGCCGGCCACCTCGGTAAATACCACCTTAACAACTGGCTTGAAATCGCAAATGCCAGCCTCGTGGGTTTTTTTGACCCCGATGACCAGAATGCAGCATCTGTAGAAGAAAAATATAAACTCAGGAGATATACCAACGCAGAAGAACTGATGGATGCCTGTGATGCAGTAGACATCATTGCTCCCACCATCAGCCATTTCGATCTCTGTGATATGGCACTGCGAAAAGGGAAACATGTATTTGTTGAAAAGCCGCTTGCCAACACGATGGAGGAAGCCAGGGAAATTACCAAACTGGCCAAGGAATCGAACCTCAAATTCCAGGTGGGGCATGTAGAAAGATTTAACCCGGCTTTCCTGGCACTCAAAGATTACAACCTGCAACCCATGTTCATTGAAGTACACAGGTTGGCACAGTTTAATCCGAGGGGCACCGATGTGAGTGTTATCCTCGATCTCATGATCCACGACATCGACATCATCCTACACCTGGTAAAAAGCAATGTTAGCCATATATCGGCCAATGGTGTTGCCGTGATGAGCGATACACCGGATATTGCCAATGTACGCATCGAATTCGATAATGGCTGTGTGGCCAATCTTACCAGCAGCAGGATTTCATTGAAGAAAATGAGAAAGATGCGCCTCTTTCAAAAAGATGCTTATATAGGTATTGATTTCCTCGATAAAAAGACAGAAGTGATCCGCCTCGACCACCCGGGCGACAAGAATGTTTTTAGTTTTGATATTGAAACCAATCATGGCAAGAAAACCATCGCCATTGCCAGTCCGCCGATTGCAGAAGTGAATGCAATTAAGATGGAACTGGAAGCTTTCAGAGATGCCATTTTGCATAATACAGAAACACCAGTAACCGTGATGGATGGTTTCAGTGCCATGGAAGTGGCCCACCTGATCCTGGAAAAGATCAACGACAAACAACACTAAGCGAAAGCCTGCAATATTGTGAAGCAACCCCGGATACATATTGGATGGTATATCTTGAGTGATGCCATCCTCTCTATCCTCACCTGGGCCTGTTTTTACTACCTGCGCACCAGGATCTACGGATACGGTTTTAGCATGCCACCCGGGTTTTACCTTGGCCTCTTCCTGTATGTGGCCGGTTGGGTAAGCCTGCATTTTCTTACCGGCACTTACAATTCCATCTATGAAAAATCCCGATTGAATGAAATCCTCAAAACATTTTTTGTAAGCCTCGCCGGTTGCCTGTTCCTCCTGTTCTTTTTTATCCTGAAAAATCCACAGGAAAACAATAAAAGGTATTACCTCGAATTTTTCAGCTTGCTCATCCCTGTATTTACCATCACCGCCATTGTACGGACCATCTTCCTGAGCATAGCCAAGAAACAATTGCGTAATAAGGCCGTTTTTTTTAATGCCCTCATTATTGGCTCCGCAAAAAAAGCCACCGAATTTTACCAGTCATTTGTACATGCAAAAGAAGATTCCGGGTTCAGGATAACAGGATTTGTGAATACCAACGGGCAGCAGGGCGACCAACTACCGGCATCCATTAAACGCTATCGTAAGGATGAAAAACTGGCGGATATCATAGACAATGCGTTGATTGAAGAAGTGATCATAACCGTTGATAAAAATGAACGTGGCCTTATCACCAGCATCCTGCATGAACTCAGCGATAAGGAAGTGAATGTGAAGATTACTCCCGATACGGTTGATATCATTACCGGTGCCCTGCAAACCAATAATGTAATGGGCGTGCCGCTGATTGATATCCACTCTGGCCTGCTCCCACCCTGGCAACAAAATGTAAAAAGGGCAATTGACCTGCTGATAGCTATGATTGGCATCATCGTTTTATCGCCGCTGATTTTATATACCTGGATAAGGGTGGCAGTTTCTTCGAAAGGCCCTGTTTTTTTTGCACAGGAACGGATAGGATACAAGGGGCGCCCTTTCATTATGTACAAATTCAGGTCGATGGTACCCGATGCAGAGAAAGACGGGCCCAGGCTCAGCAGCTCTGATGATGACCGAATTACCCGTTGGGGCCGTACGATGCGCAAATGGCGGCTCGATGAATTGCCACAATTATGGAATATCCTCAAAGGTGAAATGAGCCTGGTGGGGCCCAGGCCCGAAAGGAAATTTTATATCGAACAGATCGTTGCCAAACAACCCGAATTCAAATACCTGTTTAAGGTAAAGCCCGGGTTAACCAGTTGGGGAATGGTGAACTTCGGGTATGCTTCCTCCGTTGATGAAATGATTAAGCGAATGCCATTTGACCTGTTATATGTTGAAAATGTTTCCCTGGCCCTCGATTTCAAAATCATGTTATATACCCTGCAGATCATTTTTGCAGGCAAAGGCAAATAAGCAACTGCTGCCTCAAGGCAAAATCCTTATTTTTGGTAAAACAGAATATTGTTGAAAAAACTCATCCTGCTACTGGCCTCCTTCACATTTGCTGTTGCCTGCAATGCCCAGCAAAATACATACTGGCAACAACAGGTAGATTACCGCATTCATGTATCCCTCAACGATACTGCTAAAACGCTGGATGGATACATCGGTATGCAGTATCAGAACAATTCACCCGATACCCTTCATTTTATTTGGTTTCATGTTTGGCCCAACGCCTTTAAAAATGACCGCACTGCTTTTAGTGACCAGCAATTGGAAAATGGCAGCACTGCTTTTTACTTTTCATCAGAAGAAAAAAAAGGATATATCAACCAACTCGATTTTAAGGTTGATAAAATAACAGCTTTCACAGAAGACCATCCGCAACACCAGGATATCATTAAGCTGATACTCCCTCAACCGCTGGCACCCGGGAAGCATACATACATTGAAACCCCGTTTCATGTTAAGCTGCCGTATAATTTTTCGAGGGGCGGTTATATTAAACAGTCATTCCAGGTTACCCAATGGTACCCGAAACCTGCAGTATATGACAGGAAAGGATGGCATGCGATACCTTATCTCGACCAGGGAGAATTTTACAGTGAATTTGGGAAATATGCTGTTGACATAAATGTACCCGAAGCGTATGCGATAGCGTCTACTGGAAGGTTGACAGATGAAAAAAAAGAAGCCGGAAGGAGGATTGCCAGTTATTCGCAGGAGAACATTCATGATTTTGCCTGGTTTGCTGATAAAGATTTTGCTTTGTTGAAAGACACGTTGCAACTATCGGGAAGAACCATTGATGTGTATGCTTTTTATAACAAGGCCAATGAAGCAGACTGGAAAAACAGTATTGCCTCCATCAAGCGGGCCGTCATTACAAAAAGTAATTGGATCGGCGAATACCCGTACGATGTAGTTACCGTTGTTGAACGCCCGGGGAAAGGGAACGGCGGAATGGAATACCCTACCATTACCCTCATAAGCAATGATGGGGATGAAAAGCTACTGGATGAAGTGATCTATCACGAAGTTGGGCACAACTGGTTCTATGGTATTTTGGCATCTAATGAACGGTTGCATCCATGGATGGATGAAGGAATGAATAGTTATTACGATAACCGTTACTCGAAAGTATATTATCCGGCACCTCAGAAATCAACTAATTTTTTTCAAAAACGCATCCCCGAAAACCCTGAAACGGTATTGCTGGAAGCTGTACATCAGGTTCAATTGGGGCAGCCTGTTGAAACTCCTTCCGAAAATTTTTCCTGGCTGGGCTATGGCCTCACGGCTTATAACAAAGCAGCCCAATGGATGTCGTTACTGGAAGCTGAAACTGGAACGGCCGTATTCGACAGTATAATGAAACAGTATTTCCAGCTATGGAAATTTAAGCATCCTTATCCAGAAGATTTTAAAGCCATTGCCGAATCGGTAAGTGGCAAAAAACTCGATGCCCTTTTTGCGAGGCTGCATGAAAAAGGAAGCCTGGTGCCCAAACAAAAAAAATCTTTGAAACTTACTACGTTGTTTTCATTGAGGGAAACAGAAAAGTATCATTATATTTTCCTTGCACCTGCTGTTGGTTACAATCATTATGATCAACTCATGCTGGGGGCACTATTACACAATTATACGCTACCTACTAACCGGTTCCAATGGATGCTGGCCCCGCTGTATTCTACAGGTGCTGGCGAACTGAACGGTACAGGAAGGCTATCCTATACTATGTTTCCCGGGAAGAAAGGCCAACAGCTTGAATTTTCTGTAGCGGGGGGAAAGTTTAGTATGGACCAGTTCACCGATTCAGCTAACAGCAAGCATTACCTGCAGTTTTCGAAACTGGTGCCTTCTGTTAAATATGTTTTTGCACAAAAAAATCCCCGGAGTACGCTGTACCGTGTTATTCAATGGAAAACATTCCTGATTGCTGAGAAAGGATTGCTTTTCAGCAGGGATACGATCAACCAAACCGATGTTATTAGTTTTCCTGTAAGCAGGCGGTATGTTCATCAATTGCAATTCACCATTCAGAACAACCGGAAGTTATATCCATGGCAGTTACTGGCACTGGCTGAGAAAGGCAAAGGGTTTCTTCGTGTTAGTGCTACGGCCCAATACTTTTTCAATTACCCATCGGGTGGAGGATTAGACCTTCGATTTTTTGCAGGAAAATTTATATATACTGGCGAGAAGACTTTTCTCAGCCAGTTTGAAACAGACCGGTATCATTTGAACATGACCGGGCCCAAGGGATATGAGGATTATACGTACAGCAATTATTTTATCGGAAGGAATGAATTTGATGGGTTGCTCAGCCAACAGATCATGGCCAGGGATGGTGGGTTTAAAGTTCGGACCGATTTGCTCAGTGATAAAATTGGCAAAACTGATGACTGGCTCACTGCGCTAAACCTGAGCACAACCATTCCCAATCAGTTTAATCCTTTGTCGGTGCTCCCGATCAAAATACCCCTTCGCATTTTTGCAGATATTGGTACTTACGCCGAAGCATGGAAGAAAGATGCCGCTACCGGCCGGTTTTTATACGATGCCGGTTTACAATTGTCATTCTTTAATAATGTAGTTAATATTTATTTCCCGGTTTTATACAGTAAAGTGTATGATGATTATTTTAAATCTACCATCACCGAAAAAAGGTTCAGGAAGAATATTGCTTTCAGTATAGACATCCAGCGTATTTCACTCCGCAAATTATTCCCTCAAAGTCCGTTTTAATGAAAGGGCTTCGTTATATAAAACAACAGGACATAGATACAACAAAATGGGATGATTGTATCCGTCGTTCTTCTAACGGGTTGATATATGCCGAATCTGTTTACTTAAACCATATGGCCGACCATTGGGATGGCATTGTTGAAGGGGATTATGAAGCCGTTATGCCGGTTACCTGGCGCAGGAAACTGGGCATTCGTTATATATACCAGCCTTCATTTTTTCAGCAAGGGGGGATTTTTTCATTACAACCCGTTTCACCTGCTACAACGGCGGCATTTTTGCAGTTCGCTGCGGAAAAAATCAAATTTGCGGAATGTACGTTGAACTACCAGTGTGGCATACCTGCAGGGAACACTTTTTTTGAAATCAGCCAAAGGAACAACTATATACTCCCCCTCCTCTATTCATACCGCACCATTTACAAACAATACCCAGTATACATACAACAACGATTGAAACGCCTGCGCAAGTTCCCATTACAATATGAAAAGTCGGATGATTACGCATCCGCCATCAAATTGTACCAGGGGCTCTACCAGGAAAGGCTACCCTCTTTTTCAAATAAAGATTACCGGCAATTTGAAAAACTATGTACTGTATATGCCGGTATAGACAGGTTACTGGTTCGTAATGTAACACACACAGCATCTGGTGAAATACTGGCCGTTGTTTTATTGTTGAAAGATGATCACCGGTTGTATAATATGGCGAGCAGTATTTTACCGGAAGGGAAAAAATTATTGGCGAATTATTTTTTATACGATCAACTGATTGAAGAGTTTGCAGGATCGGGCCTCATCCTTGATTTTGAAGGATCGGATATTAAGGGCATCGCCTATTTCTACAGCAAATTTGCAAAGGAAAACCAATTGTATCCATTCATCAGGTACAACCAGTTGCCTGCTGCCGTAAAATTACTCAAGCCGTAGCGGCTTCTCAATTTGAAAGAAACACTCCCCTTGCTGAATGGCATACTTATAAAAGTGTTGGAGTGCATCATAACCAATGATGTGCACATTGAACCCTGCTACCCGAAGCCGCATGGCATAATCTTCCTTTGCATAAATACGAACATGGTCTTGTTGGCCGTATAACAAAGATTGCTGTTTTGGATCGGAGATAGTGGGTGTTTCAAGGGTTTGGTGTATTGTTTCACTATACGGCACTTGTAAGATGGCAGTACCGCCAGGTTTAAGTACCCTGTACAATTCACGCATGGCCTGTGCATCATCGGGGATGTGTTCGAGTATATGATTGCCGATCAGCAAATCGAAATGATTGTTTGGAAATGTAAGTTGATGGATATCCTGGAATTGCACCTGTGGATCGATATGGCGGTAAAAGCCGGGAACAAAATCAGCCGTAGTAACATGCGCAGTTGCTGATATACTTTTATACACCGGCTGCTCAGGCGAAAGATGAAGTATTTGCTTTCCCGCAAAAGGGATCTTCGATTGTAACATTGCGATCACCAACCTTTCTCTTGCATTGGAAAGGCAATTCGGGCACAAGATATTGTCACCATACCCGGCGATTACGTTGTTCTTTTCAAGTGCCGTTTTGTTATCGGCAGCAGGATGGTGGGGCACCAACCTGCTGTACACGGCATGGCAAACATTGCATGTAAACCCGCTCCCTTTGTAAGGCTGATACGCTTTCCTGTATTTTGATAGTAAGGATCGTTGAATGAATGCCCTATACCTGTACTGAAGCGGATGATACCAATTCAGCCATTGCAGGATATGTTTAATGCTTTTATGCACAACGGTTCATTATGTGAAGCGTATTTAAGATGCGAAGCCCCGCTCGTCCAGGATTTTTGCAGCTATCATCAAATCTACCGGCCGGGTGATCTTGATATTTTCCTCCTCCCCTTCTACGAGATGTACTTTTAAACCAAATGCCTCCACTACGGTTGCCTCATCGGTGAACTTGTCTTTGAAGTCGATATGAAATGCGGGGAGCAAAATTTTACTGTAAAATGCCTGCGGGGTTTGTACCAGCCTTACCGACTCCCTGTCTACCGCATCACTGCCCTCTTCATGTATCATGCGTACACTGTCTTTACAGGGGGTAACCGGCACTGCAGACCCGTACTCAAGGACCGAATCATAACATCGATGGATAAGCGAAGTTGTGAGCAGGCACCTTACTGCGTCATGAACAAAAACCACACTCTCCTCTTCTACCAATTTTAAACCGTTTTGAACAGAGTGAAAACGGGTCCTTCCCCCAATGGTAATTTGAATGCGATGATAGTCAAAAAATGCGTCGATGATTTCCTGGCCGGATGCCACATGCTCCTCCGGTAGTACAAGGATGATCTTTACATCATCATAAGCATCTAAAAAACAACGGAGCGTATAATAAAGAATGGGCTTTCCATTCAGCAATAAAAATTGTTTGGGAACCGAACTGTTCATCCTGCTGCCACTGCCGCCTGCAACTAACACAACATATTTCTTCATGTACCTGGCTGAATTTTTGTGCAAGATAGCGAATACAAGCTTTTCTGCAGTAGCAATATAAACACGGGAATTTACTCGCCGTAAATACCCACCGAAGATTCTCCCTGGCTGTTACGCATCGCCCGGTACATGCCTGCACTGTTGAATACCATTGCCGTATTGCCTAGCGCATCTACGCCAATCATGCCACCTTCACCTTTGATAGCAATTAATTTCTGATGAACAACTTCATTCATGGCTTCCGTGAGTGATAAGCCTTTATATTCCATGAGTGCATTTACATCATGTGCAGCTACTGCCCTGATAAATGGTTCGCCATGGCCAGTGCAACTGATGGCACAGGTTTTATTATTTGCATAGGTTCCTGCACCAATGATGGGGCTGTCGCCGATGCGGCCGTATTTTTTATTGGTCATACCGCCCGTACTTGTTGCGGCTGCAATGTTTCCATCCGCATCACAGGCTACGGCGCCTACTGTTCCAAATTTTTTATCCTTCATCAATTCTGCCAGATCCTGATGGGTATGATCGAGCGAATAATTATCACTGTCCCTTATTTCTTTCCATTGGTCATACCTGAATTGTGAAAAGAAAAATTCATCTGGCTCCAATTTTACCCCTTGTTTGATGGCGAAATCATTGGCGCCTTTTCCGCTCAGGAATACATGGTTGCTCTTGGTCATCACTTCATATGCCAGCTCTATTGGATTGCGTACATTTCTTACGCCTGCTACCGAGCCTGCACCCAATGTAGCGCCATCCATAATCGCTGCATCCATTTCCTGAACGCCTTTTTTCGTAAACACAGATCCCCTGCCAGCATTGAAGAGCATGTTATCTTCCAGCACAACTATAGCCGCTTTCACTGCATTGAGTGCAGTTCCGCCTTCTTCCAGCACAGCATACCCGGCATTCACCGCTTCTTCCAATCCTTTGATATAGGCTTTCTCCAGTTCGGGGGTCATGTCTTCTTTGAGGATGGTACCCGCCCCGCCATGGATCACAATAGAATATGATTGCATAAATGTGTAAAATTTACACGCCAAAAATATCTAAATAAAGGACAGAAAGCTTCGATTCTTTTTTGCAAAACCTTGAATAGCAGTCAAGGAAATTTCACATCTGTTTAAAACTTACTAATCTGTTAGAGGAGTTTGAAAGCTGTAGGTATCAGGAATTGCGTGCCAGGAGTTGTTTACACTCTGCCAGTAATTTTTCTTTATTGATAGCAACAGTACCCACTTCTTCACATACCAAGCCCCCGGCGATATTGGCCATTTCGGCCATCAGCCTAACATTCCTGGTACTGGCATAAACAACGGAAGCTACTGCAATGACGGTATCACCGGCACCACTCACATCGGCAATGGTCCTGATATGTGTGGGAATAATCAGCTGTTCATGGCCGGCATCAAAGAATACCCCTTTTTCGGAAAGGGTAATGAACGAGATATGATGGTGCAATTTTTCGTGCAATGCGGCATGGATATCCGACAACAGGTTTGCTGTTACTTCTTCGCTGATGATATTGAGGCCCTCTTTGGCTTCCATGAGGTTGGGCTTGAAAATATCCACTTGCTTGTATTCAAAGAAGTTTTTGCGTTTAGGGTCAACGGCAGTAAGTATATTTTTTTGTTTGCACAATTCTATTACTTTGCTGATAACCGTTGGCGTTAGTACCCCTTTATTGTAGTCTTCCAGGATAACAATATCGGGGCGTTCTGTTTCAATATATTTTTCAAATGACTCCAGTAAACTGGCTTCATCGGAGGATTGCAAAGGCTTAGTGATTTCTGCATCCAGCCGCATCATGTGCTGGTTCCTGCTGATGATCCTTATTTTATTCGTGGTGATCCTGTCCTTACTTCCTACAACATAATCTGTATTTATGCCATTCCTGTTCAACAATCCCGACAATAATTCCCCATCCTGGTCGTGGCCCAATACACTGATCGCATGTACTGTTGCACCAAGGGCACGAACATTCAATGCAACATTACCGGCACCGCCTATCCGCTCTTCCCGGCTGCTCACTGCCACTACGGGTACGGGGGCTTCGGGGGAAATCCTGTCTACCTTGCCCCACCAGTATGTATCGAGCATCATATCGCCGATAACCCCTACTTTCATTTTAGTAAATGAGTGGAACAATGCTTCAAAATCTGTTGAGGGAATCATATCAGGCTTTGTTTTTATTTGCCAGTGCAATATAATAAATTGGGATACCTGCTGCTACAATGATCAGTCCGGGCCATACAAATGCAGGCTTATAAATGATGAGCAGGGTGCAAAATGCGAGTCCGAGTAAAATATACAATGCAGGCAAAACCGGGTAGCCGAAAGCTTTGTAGGGTCGTTCTGCATCGGGCCTTTTTTTGCGCAGGATAAAAACACCGGCAATGGTGAGGATATAAAAAACGACTACTACAAAAGATATCATATCCAGCAGGTCTCCGTATTTTCCGCTCAGGCACCAGGCCGAAGCCACGATGCATTGAATCCAGAGTGCGTAACCCGGCACACTGGCCGCATTGAGTTTTCCTGCCTTCCTGAAGAAGAGCCCATCGTTGGCCATGGTATGGTACACCCTTGCCCCTGCGAGTACAAGGCCGTTGTTACAGCCGAAAGTTGATACCATGATGAGCAGGGCGATCATTTTTGTTCCAAAGTCGGGGAAGATTTTATTGGCAGCTGCTACTGCCACCCGGTCATCGGCAGCAAAGGCTATTTCGTTTAATGGGAGCACATTGAGGTACATCAGGTTCGTGCACACGTAAATGATAGTTACGATAAGTGTTCCCAGGAACAGGCTGAGCCCGATATTACGCTTGGGGTTTTTAATTTCACCGGCAATAAAAGTAACATTGTTCCATGCATCGCTGCTGAAAATGCTACCCGTCATAGATGCGGCTATCGCCCCTAAAATGGCAGCGCCACCGATCGCCTGCCAGCCGCCGGGGTTTGTGCCCTTGTTGTCTACGCCCATGTCTTGCATGGCATTGAATCCAGTGGAGAGGTTTTGCGACCAGAAACTATCTTTAACCAAAATAAAACCGAAAAGGATCAATCCAAACAAAGCCAGCAATTTGGCACTGGTAAATACAGTTTGTATCAATTTGCCTTCTTTAATCCCTCTCGAATTAATAAAAGTGAGCAGTGTTATGATTACAATGGCCAATAATTGACCGGAGTGGATTTTTAGGTTCCCGATATTGAATAACAAATAATTGTTGCCCAGTTCTGGAACCAGGTAGGCAATGAATTTACTAAATGCTACTCCAACTGCTGCAATCGTAGCTGTTTGAATGACTGCAAAAAAACTCCAACCATATAAAAAACCTGCCAATGGGTTGAAAGCCTCTTTCAGGTAAACGTATTGCCCGCCCGCTTTTGGATACATCGCACTCAACTCTCCGTAACTCAATGCAGCAGTGAGTGTCATAAAGCCGGTAATCACCCAAACTGCAATCAACCATCCGGCGCTTCCAACATTGCGTGTAATATCGGCACTTACAATAAAAATTCCCGAGCCAATCATAGATCCTGCCACTACCATCGTAGCATCAAAGAGGCCCAGTGTTGGTTTAAATGTGGGGGAGGTCTCAGGCATATGCAGTTTGTTTTATGTATAAATGTATGAAATAAAAATCCCGTTAACAAAGTAACGGGATGGTATCTTGATACTACAGAACGGTTATTTATTTGCAGCGGCCTTCATTTTTTCATTCATGCCTTCAATGACATCCTGCGTGATATTGAGCGACGAGTCTTTGTAAACCATATACTCAAGCCCGTTACCCGTGGTGAAAATATACATGAAGTTTTTATCCTCATTGTATTCGGCCAGGAAATCTTTCAATTTCTTTTGGATATCCTCCATGAATTTATAACTCTTCTCTGTTAGTTTCTGGTTAAGTGATTGCTTCTTTGCATCAATTTGTTGTTGTTGTTGAATGAGTACGCCCTGGAATTGTTCTGCTTCTTCCTGGGTAATGGCTGCTCCTTTTTTGAGAAAATTATTTTTCTGGTTTTCCAGGCCCCTGTACCCACTTTCCCATTCATTTTCGATAGCCTGTTGTTCTGCTTCTAATTCTTTTCGCCTGATTTTGATATACGATATTTTTTCATTTAAAGAATCGAGCTCAACATATGCGATGGCCGAACGTGTTAGGGCAGGGTTTGCCGTTGTACCAGCGGAAGAGGCGGCTATGGGCTTGGCTTTCTTTTCGGGTGATTTTTTATCAGTAAAATGGAGATAATAAAGAATTGCGACGGCCAGTGCCAGTACCACATTCACCACTAAGGATAATTGCTTCATGAATATTTTTTTGATGGCGGCAAGATAACCACAAACAACAAATCTGCAATGAAGAAACGGGGTTTTTAAGAAAGGGTTAACGGCTGTATATTTTCTATGTTGTTACTTCACAAAAAAGCTGCAAATTGCTGTAAAGCCGAGCAATGATATTTAGTAAATACAGAAAGCCCCGCCACGTGCTGGTTTGCCGGGAGGATGCCATGGGTGATACGATCCTGGCGATGCCTGTGTGCGGGCTCATCAAAAAGTATTACCCACATTGCAAGGTTAGTTTTCTTGGGCGTACCTACACCAGAGAAGTTGCCGCCTGCTGTGAGCATATTGATGGATTCATGAATTACGACGATTGGGCCAATCAACCTCCTGAAAAGATCCATCAATGGCTGAAAGAAATGGATATTGATGTAGTGGTTCACCTGCTGGCAGAGAAAAAAGTTGTACAGGAAAGTAAACAAGCGGGCATCCCCATTCGTATTGGCGCTGCCAATTCCCTCCTGTATTGGAAAAACTGCAACCGGCTCGTATTGATGACCCGGAAAAAATCGCGTATCAGTGAAGCCCAACTCAATATTAAATTATTACGGCCACTGGGGATTACTCAAATGCCTGCCAGGGATGAAGTGTATCAATATTATGGCTTCAACCGCCTCCCAACTCTTCACAGCGATTACCAACAACTGCTACAACCAAACAAGTTTAATCTTATCCTGCACCCGCTCTCCAACAAAAACGCCAAAGAATGGGGCTTGCATAATTTTTCGTCGCTGATTAATAAAATTGACAAAAGCCGGTTCAGGGTATTTATTACAGGTTCTCCGAAAGAAAAAGAAGTGCTGGCAGATTGGTTGAAAGAACATGCTGCACAGGTTACCGATTTAACCGGCAAGTTAAGTATCGGCCAATTGCTTGCATTCATTCATGCGGCTGATGGTTTGATTGCTTCTTCTACCGGGCCGGTGCATGTGGCCGCAGCTTCCGGGATACATACACTCGGCCTCTATGAAGACCGTTGGGTTAAAAGAGGCGAAAGATGGGGCCCGCTTGGAAAAAACGCCCATTTCCTTCAATGTGTGGATGGCAATATGGATACGATTACCCCACAAATGGTATTGAACCATATCAGCCAATGGGTGCAACAATAAAAAAGGAGCAGTTATTAGCTGCTCCTGTAATTATTTAAGATTCTTTATTACTCTTCATCGTCGAAACTCATTGCTTCTTTCGTTGTCATCAGCAATTCATATTCTTCCTTGCTGCCCACGATCATATTTTCAAACTCACGTAAACCAGTACCCGCAGGTATATGATGGCCGGTGATCACATTCTCTTTCAGTCCGAGCATTTCATCTGTCTTACCCTGGATCGCTGCAGAACTCAACACTTTGGTTGTTTCCTGGAACGAAGCAGCCGAAATCCAGCTATGTGTACCCAGAGAAGCTTTTGTGATACCCAATAACAATGGTGATGATGTAGCAGGGCGTGCATCGCGGTATTCTACCAGTTTCTTATCGGCCCTCCTGAGGATAGAATTTTCTTCCCTCACATCACGCAGGGTAACGATTTGGCCTGGACGCAGTTTACTGCTTTCGCCGTGTTCTGTAACAACTTTCTTATCGAAGATATAATCGTTCTCGTTGTTAAAGTCGAGCCTGTCTTCTGTATCTCCTTCGAGGAATTTGGTATCACCGGCATCCTCGATGGTTACTTTACGCATCATCTGGCGAACGATCACTTCAATGTGTTTATCATTGATTTTTACACCTTGCAAACGGTATACTTCCTGGATTTCGTTCACAACATATTCCTGTACGGCAAACGGGCCTTTAATGGCGAGGATATCTGCCGGTGCAATCTGGCCATCGCTCAATGCGGCGCCGGCTTTCACGAAGTCACCATCCTGTACCAGGATCTGGCGGCTCAATGGAACGAGGTATTTACGAACCACCCCATCTTTGGCTTCAACGATGATCTCTCTGTTACCACGTTTGATCGCTCCGAATGCAACCACACCGTCGATTTCACAAACCACAGCCGGGTTGCTTGGGTTCCTGGCTTCAAACAATTCGGTAACACGAGGAAGACCCCCGGTGATATCTTTCAGTTTGCTGAGTACCCTTGGAATTTTCACCAGTACCTGTCCGCTCTTCACATCTTCTCCTTCTTCAATCACGATATGTGAACCTACCGGCAGGTTGTATGATTTTTTATCCTTACCATCTACAATGATAGCAGGCAATTTGGTTTTGTCTTTGGTTTCAATAACCACTTTTTCCCTATGGCCTGTTTGTTCATCTGCTTCGTCGCGGTACGTGATACCTTCGATAACAGATTCAAATCTTACCGTACCATTTCCTTCTGCAACGATAACGTTGTTGAACGGATCCCATGTACAAATCACATCTCCTTTCGAAATTTTCTGTCCGTCTTTCACATTCAGGATTGCACCGTATGGAATATGCATGGTATTGAGCAAACGATCCGATTTTACATCGATATTCCTGATTTCACCCGTACGGCCGATTACTACAGCTACTTTCTTACCATCTGCATTTTCGGTGTGTACGGTACGTAAACCATCAAACTGCAATGTACCGTCGAATTTAGCCTGCAATGAAGATTCTACGGATGCAGATCCAGCCACACCACCCACGTGGAAAGTACGAAGGGTAAGCTGTGTACCTGGTTCACCAATTGATTGAGCAGCGATGATACCTACTGCATCACCACGCTGGGCGATAGCACCTGATGCCAGGTTTTTACCATAACACCTAACACATACGCCGCGTTTGCTTTCGCAGGTAAGCACCGAACGAATTTCAACTGTTTCGATACCGGTTTCGTCTATTTTCTTCGCTACATCTGTACTGATCTCTTCGCCGGCTCCAATCAGCAACTCTTCAGTTACCGGGTGGAATACATCGTGTAGCGAAGTACGGCCTTCAATCCTGTCGCTCAGTGGCTCAATCACATCTTCATTGTCTTTCAATGCAGAAGTTGCAATACCACGAAGTGTTCCGCAATCTTCTTCATTGATCACCACATCCTGTGCAACGTCTACCAGCCTCCTGGTTAGGTAACCGGCATCGGCTGTTTTAAGGGCGGTATCGGCCAAACCTTTACGGGCACCGTGCGTAGAAATGAAGTACTCCAATACACTCAAACCATCTTTAAAGTTGGCAAGGATCGGGTTTTCGATGATCTCGCTTCCGGAAGAACCAGATTTTCTCGGTTTCGCCATCAGGCCCCTCAAACCAGCGAGCTGCTTAATTTGCTGCTTGCTACCACGTGCGCCCGAATCGAGCATCATGTAAACTGAGTTAAAGCCTTGTTTATCGATCGCCAGTTCGCGGATAAGCGTTTCTGTTACTTTCGTATCTACACGGCTCCAGATATCAATGATCTGGTTATAACGTTCGTTATTGGTAATAAGGCCCATGTTATAACTATCCCACACTTCCGAAACTTCACTTTGTGCATTCTCTACCAGTTCTTCTTTGATAGCAGGGATAATCAGGTCATTGATGTTGAACGACAAACCACCACGGAATGCCATACGGTAACCGAGGGTTTTGATATCATCGAGGAATTTCGCCGTTACCGGAACGTTGGTCCATTTAATGATATCGCCGATGATTTCACGCAGGTTCTTTTTAGTTAGCAGGGCATTTACATAACCTACTTCTTTTGGAACAAACTGGTTAAAGATCACACGGCCAACGGTTGTTTCAACAAGTTTATTGATCAACGTACCATCAGCGTTGCGTACGTTTGTTTTTACTTTGATGTTTGCATGAAGGTCGATCTGCTTCTCATTGTAAGCGATGATCACTTCTTCTGCAGAATAAAATGCTTTTCCTTCGCCCTTTACTTTTTCAGTATCGGTAGATTTTTTTCCTTTGGTGATATAGTACAATCCAAGTACCATGTCCTGAGAAGGAAGGGTAATAGGCGTACCATTTTGCGGGTTGAGGATATTGTGCGAAGACAGCATCAGCAACTGGGCTTCCAGGATGGCCGCATTGCTTAATGGTACGTGTACCGCCATCTGATCACCATCGAAATCGGCGTTGAAGGCAGTGGTAACCAATGGGTGCAACTGGATGGCTTTACCTTCGATCAGTTTAGGCTGGAAAGCCTGTATCGACAAACGGTGAAGCGTAGGGGCCCTGTTCAGCATTACCGGGTGGCCTTTCAAAATATTTTCAAGAATATCCCAGATGATGGCTTCTTTTTTATCTACCAGCTTACGGGCACTCTTTACAGTTTTAACGATACCCCTTTCGATGAGTTTGCGGATGATAAATGGTTTGAACAATTCAGCTGCCATATCTTTTGGCAAACCACATTCATGCATTTTCAATTCGGGGCCAACTACGATTACAGAACGGCCAGAATAGTCAACACGCTTTCCCAACAGGTTTTGACGGAAACGGCCTTGTTTACCTTTCAGAACATCGCTGAGTGATTTCAACGCACGGCCACCTTCTGCTTTTACAGCATTTGATTTGCGGCTGTTGTCGAACAATGAATCAATGGCTTCCTGCAGCATACGCTTTTCGTTGCGGAGGATCACTTCCGGCGCTTTGATCTCGAGCAACCTTTTCAAACGGTTGTTACGGATGATCACACGGCGGTAAAGGTCATTCAGGTCAGAAGAAGCGAAACGGCCGCCATCCAATGGAACAAGCGGGCGCAATTCTGGCGGAATAACAGGAATGTATTGCATGACCATCCATTCCGGACGGTTCAAAATCCTTGTATTGGCATCACGGAAACTTTCTACTACGCTTAAACGCTTTAATGCATCGGCTTTCCTTTGTTGAGAGGTTTCGTTGGCTGCTGCATTGCGAAGGTCGAAACTCAGCTGATCCAGGTCGAGGCGTTCGAGCATGGCGTGAACAGCTTCAGCACCCATCTTAGCGATGAATTTTTCCGGGTCTTCATCCGGCAACATCTGGTTGTCTTTTGGCAACGTATCCAGGATGTCGAGGTATTCTTCTTCTGTAAGAAGATCACCGTAGTTCTGCCCTTTGTCGGTACGGATGCCGGGCTGTATCACCACGAAACGTTCGTAGTAAACGATGGTTTCGAGTTTCTTTGAACTCATTCCCAGCAGGTAGCCGATCTTATTAGGGAGCGACTTGAAATACCAGATATGAACAACCGGAACAACCAGTTTTATATGCCCCATTCTTTCGCGGCGAACTTTCTTCTCTGTTACTTCCACCCCACAACGGTCGCACACGATGCCTTTATAACGGATACGCTTATACTTTCCGCAGGCACATTCGTAATCTTTTACGGGCCCAAAAATCCTTTCACAGAACAAACCATCTCTTTCGGGTTTGTATGTGCGATAGTTGATGGTTTCGGGTTTTAATACCTCACCATAGCTCCTTTCGAGGATACTGTCCGGAGATGCTAACCCAATCGTAATCTGAGAGAAGGTTGCTTTCGGACGGTTTTCTTTTTTGAATGCCATATAATATGTAAAAATTAATAATTATTAATAATGTAAAACCTGAACTATGCTTTCCGGCACATTTTGCCATTGCTGCCGGGAAAAGTTTATTCAAATTTTAAATCGAGCCCCAAACCTCTTAATTCATGTACAAGTACATTGAATGAT
>JBPOHG010000076.1:0-5186 GCA_052035835.1 Bacteroidota bacterium
AAAAGCGGGGCTGTACAAGAGCAGTATTGCTCAATTATAGGGATGAAGTTATTACCGCCGGGGAACGTAGATCAACTGCAAAAGGCAGGGTAAGGCTACGAAAAATGGCTACGTAAAATTACGATACCGCCTAGCCGCCGTTGCTGTAAAATAAAACAGCACCACCCGTTGAAAGGCAGTGCTGTAGCGCATTTGAGCAATAAGGTAGATGTACGAATCCAGTTATTTCGAAAGGCTTTGTATAATGTCGTATTTGGTAACTATATGATATGCCCCGCTTTCATCCCTGCTCAAAACAGCCCCGTTATCTTTATTGATATAGCTGCTTAAACGCTCCACCGGGGTATCGAAACCTACTTCCGGGTAAGGTTTTTCCATCACTTCCCGGATCGGTTGCAATTTGGTATCAGCATTGTTCAATATCTTATTAAACAAACCGCTTTCAGAAATGGCGCCTGCATTTGTACCGTTTTCAAATACAGGGATATTTTCAATATCATATTTCTTCATCAGTTCAATGGCCTCCAGCACTGTTTGATCGGGGCTTACCGAAATCAGCTTCTGGCTTTTTCTTCCACTGATAATATCTTTAAATGATTGTACATCCAGGAACCCACGTTCCAGCATCCACTCATCATTGTAAACTTTGCCTACATACCTGCTGCCATGGTCATGGAAAATACATACCACTACATCGTCTTTTTTCAATTCATCTTTTAATTGAAAAACCCCTTGTAAACAACTGCCGGCGCTATACCCGCAGAACATGCCTTCTTCTTTTGCAATTCGCCTGGCCATAACGGCACCGTCTTTATCTGTTACTTTGGTAAATGCATCAATTACTTTCATGTCGTAATTCTCGGGTACAAAATCTTCCCCAAACCCTTCACTGATATATGGGTATACTTCGTTTTGGTCGATCTCCCCGGTCTCAAAATATTTTTTCAGCAATGAACCATAACTGTCAATCGCCCATATTTTAATATTCGGATTTTTTTCTTTTAAATACCTGCCGGTTCCAACGATCGTTCCACCGGTACCGGTAGCTACCACGAGGTGTGTTACCTTACCTTCTGTTTGTTCCCAGATCTCGGGGCCGGTTTGCTCGTAATGCGCCTGCCGGTTGGCCAGGTTGTCGTATTGGTTTACATACCATGAATTGGGCACTTCCGTTGCCAGCCTTTTAGAAACAGAGTAATACGAACGGGGGTCTTCTGGTTCAACATTGGTAGGGCATACAATTACTTCGGCGCCCACCGCTTTAAGGATATCCACTTTTTCTTTCGATTGCTTATCGGTCGTTGTAAAAATACATTTATACCCTTTTACACAGGCCGCCAATGCAAGCCCCATACCGGTATTGCCACTGGTACCCTCAATGATAGTGCCACCTGGTTTAATCTTGCCTTCTTTTTCGGCCACTTCCAGCATCTTTAAAGCCATGCGGTCTTTGATTGAATTGCCTGGGTTGAAGTATTCAACTTTTGCCAAAACAGTGCAGGGCAGGTCTTTGGTTATTTTATTCAGTTTAATCAGCGGAGTATCACCAATGGTTTCCAATATGCTGTTGAGCCACATAGTTTAAAAATTTGCGCCAAAGGTAAACATTTTCAATGCTTGCACGGGCGATTGATAATTGGCAGAGTAAACGCAGTTTCTGTGAAAATCTTCCAATAGGGATGTTGAATGATTAGATTTTTTATAGCGCCACATCGTTTTTTGTGAATACTGTATTATATTCGTTTTGATTGCTTGTTCATTGAAGGTTTCATTTTTCTCATTCAACAAAACAACAATGACAAGAAAGTTTGCACTCATTACATTCCTTCTTTTGATGGGGCTGGTACTGGTTTCGCTTTTCATGCCCAACCTGCCGGGTACCATTCCAACCAGTCAAATCAATGCTGCAGATACAGCCTGGATGCTTACCGCTACAGCGCTTGTGCTCATCATGACCCCAGGCCTTGCTTTTTTCTATGGAGGAATGGTGAGCAAAAGAAATGTGCTGAGTACGATGTTGCAGAGTTTTATTTGCATGGCTGTTATTTCTGTCATTTGGGTCGTTGTTGGGTTCAGCTTGGCTTTTGGGGATTCATTGGGCGGACTCGTTGGGCATCCGGGTACTTATTTCCTGATGAAGAACGTGATCAATGGCATCCCCTGGAAACTGGCCCCCGGTATCCCGTTTGTGTTATTTGCTTTCTATCAGTTGAAGTTTGCCATCATTACACCGGCATTGATTACCGGCGCTTTTGCCGAACGCATTAAATTCAAGTCTTACCTGCTGTTTATTATTTTGTTTTGCCTTTGTATTTACTGTCCGCTTGCACACGCTACCTGGCATCCCGAAGGCTTTCTGGCAAAACTGGGAATCCTTGATTTTGCAGGAGGAGTGGTTGTTCATATGAGTGCAGGCTGGGCAGCCCTGGCTTCTGCTATTTACCTGAAACGCAGAAATGAACCTGCGCATAACCCTGCCCGTATTACGTATGTGTTATTAGGTACAGGCTTGCTTTGGTTTGGCTGGTTTGGGTTCAATGCAGGGTCGGCTTTTCATGCCGACACCATTGCAGCCATAGCCATTGCTACTACATCTACTGCCTCAGCCGCCGCCGCTTTTACCTGGATCATTTTTGATACCCTTCGTGGAAGGAAACCCGGAGCGATGGGTACCTGCATCGGGGCCGTAGTGGGCTTGGTAGCGATTACGCCTGCAGCAGGCTATGTTTCCATTCCTCAATCCCTGGTGATAGGGATCGTTACCAGTATTGTGAGCAACCTGATGGTTGAATGGAGAAGCCGCACATCTATTGATGATACCCTCGATGTTTTTCCATGCCATGGCGTAGGTGGAATGATGGGGATGCTGCTCACCGGCGTATTTGCCCATCAACAGGTAAACAGCGCTGTTACCAGCAATGGGCTTTTCTATGGCGAAACAACATTGTTCCTGGCCCATTTGCTGGCCATGCTGGGCGTATCGGTATGTAGCTTTTTTGGTACGTTTATTCTTCTGAAAATTACCGATCTCATCATACCTTTAAGGGTATCGGATGATGAAGAGAAGGAGGGGCTCGACTGGAGCCAGCACCACGAAAAATTATAACAGTACAGCATACATGAAAAATTTACTGGCAGCTTTGATGATCCTGGGATTGGTTTCCTGCGTGGATCAGCCAACCAACAGTTCCGCTCGTTCGCTCAATGCCATCGCAACCGACTATGTGAAATTGTCACTCGCTATCGGCCAATACGATTCCGATTTTGTTGATGCATATTACGGGCCCGATTCATTAAAGCCTTCAGGCATTGTGAGCGGCCGTTTTCCGTTGGATTCCTTACTTAAGGAAGTGGCAAAACTGCAGGATGAGATCAAGCCTTTTACCGGGGAAGAACAACCCGATAGCATAAAGGGGAGGGCCGTATGGATGAACGGCCAACTGGCTTCCTGTGCACAAAGGATACGCATTTTTGGAGGGCAAACCGGTTCTTTTGAAGAGGAGTGCAGGAATTTGTTTGGCGTAACGCCGCCGGTGTACACAGAAAGTTATTTTAAAGGCCAGGTGGGGAAACTCGATAGCCTCCTGCCTGGTAAAGGAAGCATCGCCGAACGGTTTCAACAACTCGCCCATCGTTTTGTGATCCCAAAAGATAAAATTGATACGGTATTCAAAACGTCTATATCGGTGTCGCGTAAACGTACCATGGAACATATCTCCCTGCCTGCAAGCGAACAATTTTCTTTAGAATATGTGCAGGATAAGCCATGGTCGGGATACAATTGGTACAAAGGCAATTTTACCAGCCTGATACAAATCAATACTGATACAGATATTTTCATAGAAAGGGCCATTGATGTGGCTTCCCATGAAAGTTACCCGGGCCATCATGTGTACAATATGCTGCTTGAAAAAAACTTATACAAAGGGAAAGGCCATCTTGAAATTTCATTGTACCCGTTGTTCAGTCCGCAGTCCCTCATCGCCGAAGGCAGCGCCAATTATGGTATTGAACTGGCTTTCCCCGGGGATGAAAAAATAAGGTTTGCAGCCGATGTGTTGCTGCCATTGGCCGGGGTAGATACGACAGGGATCAGTTTATACTTCCGTGCCCTGGCATTAAAAGGTGAACTCAACTTTGTTCGCAATGAAGTGGCCCGTGGGTTGTTGAACAAGGCCATGGATGAACAGGAAGGGCTTCGCTGGCTAATAGAATATGGGCTCAACAATAAGGAAACAGCCGAAAAATCTATTCGCTTTATTAAAAAGTACAGGGCTTATGTGATCAACTACAATTACGGGCTCCGGCTGGTACGCAATTATATTGAGGCAGGCGAGCAGGGCAAAGCAGACATGCCCGTTCGATGGAAGCGGTTCGAACAATTGCTGAGTTCGCCGGTTACCCCGGCTATGCTGCAAAAAGCATCTCCATAACAGCTTTTGTTGTACATTCAGTGAACATTCTCTACAGCAAATACTGCTTATGACAAATCAACAGCCTGCCACAGGCAGCGAGCGGGAGATTTTTATGGATGTACTCCGCGGCTTCGCCATCCTTGGGATTTTTATAGCAAACCTCAAGGCTTTTACCTGGTATGGCACCGGCGACCCCTCCGCTCCCGGAAATTTTATTCTACCGGGTGCCGATGAAAAAATGTCGTTCCTCCACCATGTTTTCATTGAGGGGAAATTTTATAGCATTTTTAGTTTTCTGTTTGGATGGGGGATTGCACTGCAATTGCAAAAATCAACCATCCGCCATATCCCGTCTGCAGCGTTTATCCGCCGCCGTTTGTTTATCATGTTGCTGTTGGGGGCCTTTCACCTCCTGCTTTGGCCAGGTGATATTGTATTCCTGTATGCCCTCATTGGTTTTATACTCTTGCCCCTCAGGAGGTTTTCCAATAAAGCCTTGCTGATAACAGCTGTTGGTTTGCTGTTGTCTCCCATATTATTATACGCCCTCAAAATGCAATTCCCTGTATTGAATACCCCATCCTCATTTCTCTATAAAATTGGCATGCAGGCAGATGAGCGATTGATTGGCGTAACCAGTGAAGAAAGTTTCATGAAGTACTTGCATTCGGCTGGTTGGTATGAGATACTGCTGGGCGATTTGTCGGGCTTCTTTTACCGCTATGGCGATTTGTTTTTCCAGAGCAGGATACCAAAAGTACTGGGTATGAT
>JBPOHG010000021.1:0-28891 GCA_052035835.1 Bacteroidota bacterium
TGTACTCGTAGCAGCGATCCCGAATATTCACAATGGGTTGCTGGAAGACGGTACTGCTATTGGGTCTGGCCTGTCTACCAGTGTAGACCGGCTGCGTAACAGTACCTCGAAATCGAAAGTGGTATTGTTGCTTACCGATGGCGAAAACAACGGAGGGCTGATAGACCCCAAAACAGCCAAAGAAATTGCAAAAGCATTTGGGGTAAGGGTATATACCATCGGTGTGGGGTCGGAAGGGTATGCCCCGCAACCCATCAATACCCAACTGGGGGTGATTGTTCAGAAAGAAAAAGTTACGATTGATGAGAAACTCCTAACCGAAATAGCCAATGAAACAGGCGGGCAATATTTTAGGGCCAAAGACAATGAAGGGCTCGCCGGAATATATAAAAATATAGATGCGCTGGAGAAATCAAAAATTGAAATGATTTCCACTGTGCGGTATGAAGACCGTTTCTTCATCTTTGCCGCAGCGGCCCTCTTCTTCCTCTTTATTGAAGTACTGCTGCAATACACAGTTTTCAGGAAGTTCCCATAATCCCTATCTTGCATTCATGCAGTCCATCGTATATAAATCAACCGGGAGCTGGTACATTGTTAAAAATGACAAAGGGGAGGTATTTAATGTAAGGTTGAAAGGTAAGTTCAAAATAGATAATATCACTTCTACCAACCCCATTGCTGTTGGGGATATAGTAGAGATAGAGAATGAAGAGGATTCGGAAAGTATTGTAATAACGGATATACATGAACGAAAGAATTATATCAACCGGGTTTCCCCTCATAATAAAAACCTGCACCACATTGTTGCTTCCAATCTCGACCAGTCGCTCCTGTTTGCAACCCTGAAAGACCCCAAGACATCGTTGGGGTTTATAGACCGTTTCCTGGTAATATCCGAAGCCTACCATGTGCCTGCCATCATTGTATTCAATAAAGCCGATATCTGGGGAAAGAAGGAGTTGGAAAAGATGGCGGTGATTCAGGATATCTATGCTCCCATTGGGTACCAATTATTTTCAATGAGTTTGGAACAACAGCAAGGGGTAAACGAAGTAATGGAATTGCTGAAAGGTAAAACAACATTATTGAGTGGCCATTCGGGTGTGGGTAAATCTACTTTTATCAATTACCTGTTCCCCGATCTCCAGCTCAAAACACAGGATGTGAGCGGATGGAGCGGGAAGGGGATGCATACCACTACGTTTGCAGAAATGTTTGACCTGCCATTTGGCGGAAAAATCATTGATACGCCAGGCATCAGGGAAATGGGGCTTGTAGATATTCCCCGGCAGGAACTGGCCCATTATTACCCCGAAATGCGTGCATTGATGAATGACTGCCAGTTCAATAATTGTATGCATATCAATGAGCCGGGTTGCGCCATAAAAAATGCTGTCAATAATGACAGCATTCATACAGAGAGATATCTGAGTTACCTTAATATTCTTGATTCAATACAAACAAAACAATATTAAGCCCGCATTCGGCCAGGAACATTAAAACGCCTGGCGCTCCAGGAAATGCGCAACTTCCATAACTGCCTTGTTATCGTTTTTTACACTTTTTATTTGTTGTGGAAAAATACTCACTCCTTCAAAAATGTTGTAATGAAGCGTGAGGAATTGGCCCTTGTACTTAAAGTCCCAGTCGAGGGTTTCGCTGTCATCAACCTGGTTTAAGAAAATTACCTGCAGTTGTTCGGCAAGTGTGTGCGCAATCGCATAAAATTTCGAGATGCCGCAATTGTCATCAATAACGGCTTCGGTGCCACCTGATTTGGTTTTAAGTTGGTACGACATAGATGTAGGTTTTTAATGGGTATGGGTATTTCAGATATCCGGGATAAAGGCTAGTAAAACTTCTTCCCGCCCTTGTACTTTGCTTTGTTACTTTTTTTAGCAGCTTTCGGGTCGTTCAGTTGTTCTGCGCCAACGGCAGCGCCACTGGTTTTACAGCCAAGTTTTTCTTTTTTCTGGAAGATGAAACATCCTCCCAATGTGGAGGCAACGATTGCGGCAAGTAAAATTTTTTTCATGAAATAAAGTTACTACTTGTAAGTTACAAAGAGAAGGGCTGGTGTTTTTTCACAGATCTTTAAACCACTGGCTGTATTGTACATAATTATTGGCAATCCGGTTGATTTCTCCACTAATCAATGCTTCACTGATGTCTTTCACTTTTTTAGCCGGAACGCCGGCATAAATACTGCCAGGTTCTATAACGGTGTTTTCCAGTACCACTGCTCCTGCTGCCACTATACTGTTGCTGCCAACATGGACATTGTCCATCACAATGGCTCCCATGCCAATCAACACATTGTTATCTATAACGCACCCATGTACGATTGCATTGTGTCCGATACTAACATTATTTCCAATAATAGCCTTGGTTTTTTGATAAGTACAATGGATCACCGCCCCATCCTGTACATTCACCCGGTCGCCCATTCGGATGCTGTTTACATCGCCACGAAGTACCGCATTAAACCAAACACTGCAATCATTGCCCATTTGTACATCGCCTACGATAGTGGCATTGGGGGCAATGAAACAATTGGCCCCCATTTGCGGACTGATTCCATTAACAGGATGAATTACAGGCATATATATTATTTTGTTGGAGTTTGAATACTATGATGGCTATAGTCATAGTTTGATATCCGGCTATTTAGCGCAAAGCTATAACTTGCGTAAAAGTACAAAAGAAGGCGCTTGCCAACTGATGTACAGTATTTTTTATATTATGAACCAACGCCAGCTTTTTTTACAGCATCTGGGGCAAACCTCCGAGGCCCCGCTTTGTTTACAAATAGTACAATCGGAGGGTAGCAGGTTATGGGATATTAATGGAAAGGAATACATTGATCTTATAGCCGGCATCAGTGTATGCAACATGGGGCATCGCCACCCGGCAGTTGTTGATGCCATAAAAAAGCAGGCCGATGCATACCTCCATATAATGGTGTATGGCGAATTGGTTGAAAGTCCTCAGGTACAATATGCAAAATATCTTACCGATCACCTTCCTGCGACTTTGAACAGTGTCTTTTATACAGCCAGTGGTTCGGAAGCAACAGAAGGGGCTATGAAACTGGCGAAAAGATTTACCGGGCGAACAAGCATTGTTTCATTCAAAAATTCATACCATGGGAGTACCCAGGGTGCGCTGAGTGTTATGGGCAGCGAATATTGGCAACAGGCTTTCAGGCCCCTGCTACCAGGCATACGGCAACTCAGGTATAATATGATGGATGACCTTGGGCAAATAGGAGAAGATACTGCTTGTGTGATTGCCGAAACCATACAGGCAGAAGCAGGGGTGAATGTACCAAATGCCGAATGGATCACGGCATTGCGTAAACGCTGTAACGAAACAGGGGCATTGCTGGTGCTCGATGAAATACAGTGTGGTTTTGGTAGAAATGGAACGCTATGGGCTTTTGAGCAATTTGGCGTGGTGCCCGATATATTGTTACTTGGTAAAGCACTGGGTGCAGGGATGCCTTTGGGTGCTTTTGTTGCCGATAAAAAAATTATGGATGCGCTGTCGCATGATCCGGTGCTGGGGCATATCAACACATTTGGTGGCCACCCGGTTTCCTGTGCAGCCGGATTAGCCGGGATGCAGGCGCTCATCGGAGAAAAAGTGGTTGAAAAAGTTGGTTCAAAAGAGCAACTATTTCGATCAATGCTTCAACACCCGGCCATCCGAAATATCCAAAGCCGGGGGCTAATGATGGCGGTATTCTTTGATGATTTTTCGATGAATAAAAAAATCATTGATGCACTCATTGAAGAAGGTATTTTTACCGATTGGTTTTTATTTGCTTCGGAAGCATTGCGCATTGCACCACCTTTAAATATCAGTGATGAAGACATTCGCAAAGCCTGTGAGACTATTCTAAAAGTGTTGAATCATTTGTACCCGGTTTAATCTTGCTGAAATGAAATTTTTCCGAAAATTTTTATTGGGGTTAATTGGGCTGTATGTAGTGTTGCTTGTACCCGATTGCAGCAATGAAATTCCCGTATTGCCAGAAGGTTCCAAAGCATTTACCTGGAACAGGGATGCACACTGGAAAAAACTCGAGCAGCAATTTGAATGGGCAAAACAAATCAGTGATGACAGCCTTCATCAGGAAATTGAAAGCAGAAAATTGTCATTAGAGGAAATATTTTCGTTTGTACAACAACATGATATAGCCCCTGGTGATACCGTGTTCAGTAAACTAACTGAAGGTTTTTTTGCACTGGCGCCATTTATGGCGGTAGCACCATCAGAACAGCTACATTGGTACTCTAATTTTTACCATCTCGTTCGCGAGGAAGTAAAGAGCCAGTCTGTTCAGTGGAATTTCAAAAATCCAGCCGTCCGTAACGCTGTTTATTCGCTGTTGTATGGGATGCGGGCCGCATACGAAGAAGTATTGCTTCAAACAGGAAAGCCAGCCAACCATTCACCGTTGCAGGCAGATACGGTCCCTGCAAGTACTCCATTTATTAATATCCTGGGAATTAAGGTACATAGTGGCGATCTCCTGGTTTCAAGGGGAGCAGCGGCAGTTTCTGCTTTTATTTCCAGGGCCAATGATTATCCCGGCAACTTTTCACATGTTGCTGTACTGCATATTGATGAAAAAACCAATGTAGCTTCTGTGGTAGAAGCCCATATAGAAAAAGGAGTGGCCATTGCATCGGGCGAACAATATTTGCAGGATAAAAAGATGCGCTTTATGGTGATGCGGCCTAACCTGCACTTGCCCCAACTTCAAAAGGACCCATTGTTGCCACATAAGGCAGCTACAGCTATTTTGCAGGCAGCAAGGCACCGGCATATCCCGTATGATTTTCATATGAACCATACAGATACATCCGCCATGTTTTGCTCGGAAGTTGCAGCTGTGGCTTATAAAAGCATGGGGTTGCAATTGTGGAAAAGCGAGTCAACTATTTCTTCCGCAGGTGTGGCTAATTGGTTATCGGCATTTGGTGTCACAAATTTCACCACACAAATGCCATCTGATCTTGAATACGACCCTCAATTGCAGGTGGCTGCAGAATGGCGGGATGCCGATGGCTTACTGAAAGACCATATCGACAATGCTGTAATGGATGTATTATTTGAGCAGGCCAATAAGGGAAAGGCACTTCAGTATAACTATTGGTTGCTTCCGGTGGCAAGGGTATTGAAAGCATATTCTTTTTTTCAAAACCGCATCGGCAATGAAGCGGTGATCCCGGAAGGAATGAGCGCTACCCAGGCATTGAAAAATCAGTATTTTGAATCCCTCCATAAAAGAATGGTTCAACGATTATCTAATGAAGTAGAAACTTTCGTAACAACTAAACATCATTTACCGCCTTACTGGAGATTGGTTGAAATGGCTACCGGTATATACAATCATTTGTAAGCTAATTCAGCACAATCATGTTAAATTTTTCTGTTTCCTGCATTTCATTTGCATGTCTGGGATTTTTTTATTTACTTTGTTTTTCAAAGTACTTTTTATGGATAGTCAGCAACATTCCCTTGAAACATTGCAGGATATAAAGAGAATGATGGAACGGAGCAGCCGTTTTATCAGTTTAAGCGGATTGAGTGGGATCAGCGCAGGTATTTGTGCGTTGGTGGGCGCCTGGTTGTCGCATGATTATGTAGTGGGTAAAAGAGATTACCTGATCAACAGCGATGTGGCAATGGTGCAGGTGATGACAAACGACTATGCTATTATTTTCAATACCTGGCTGTTTTGGATTGCTGCCGGAACATTTGTGGCAGCCCTGGTATCTGCGTTTATTTTTACCTGGTTGAAAAGCAAGAAAGAAGGGATCCCATTGTGGGGGAACACGGCCAGGCGTTTGCTCATTAACGTAAGTATCCCGCTCATAGCCGGAGCGATTTTTCTTTTCAAACTCATTCATTTCGGAACGTTTGGTTTGATAGCCCCCGGGTGTTTGATTTTTTATGGCCTGGCGCTGATCAATGCTTCTAAATATACGCTGGGTGAAATCAGGTACCTGGGTTATTGCCAGATGCTGTTGGGCATTATTAATCTTTGGAGTGTTGGGTACGGACTTTATTTTTGGGCCGCAGGATTTGGCGTAATGCATATCTTGTATGGCGCTTATATGTGGTATAAATATGAGAGAAATTAGTAAGGCAAGCAGATTTGCTTTTTTTAACGAAAGACGATGATGAATCCCATAGACAATTTGAATAAGCTTTTCGACAGCCGGGTGCGGTTGGGGATCATGAGCACCCTGATGGTAAACGAAGAAGTTAATTTCAATGAACTAAAAGAATTGCTGGGCATCACCGATGGCAACCTGGCCAGCCACCTGAAAGCACTAGAGGAACACCATATTATCAAAGTTGAAAAGGGTTTCATCGGCAGAAAAACAAATACCGTGTATGCTGTTACCAAGGCGGGTGAAAAAGCTTTTAAAGCACATATCGAGGCGCTTGAAAAAATGATCAGGTCAACCAAATAAATTTTTTTATACATGCACTTTGAAAATCAAAGTACTTTTAATTATAGTGATGCTCCAACACCGGCGGGAATTGCCTTCAGGGTGTGGTCTTTGGTAGCATTGCTTTTTGCAACTGCTGTTTTTGTAAGCAGGCTGCTTCATAATGATCACGACGCATTGCAGGTGTTTGTGATTTCATTTTTGATAACCCATGTAATAACCCTTCCGGCTTTAGTATTGATGTGGATAGCGCTTGCAGTTGTAAGGGTAAGGATAAAAAAGTGGCCATTCGCATGGGGTTGGTTTATATTATTGCAAAATGCCATTGCTTTCGGGTATGCCTTACTGGGAGCTGCCATACATATTTCTGATTTTATTTTCAATTACAGGGGCCATACCGGCTTTTTCAATGAAGCCCTGGTGATTTTTTCGTTACTCGCCAGCATTATTTTACTCGTGAATATTTCGCTTGTTAAGAAAACTGCAGATTGTTTGTCACGCGGGGCCACCAATGCAAGGTCTCTATTGCAATTGCTCCTGGAACTCCATCATTCCAACAAAAAAACCAAAATAGAAATGGAAACAGCACAAAGTATGCCTGTTGCAACAGCATCCTCCAACAGGATATTATTTAAAGGACTGATCACCGGTGGATTGATCCTGCTCATGATGATCCCCACTTTGTTTATCCAAAACCTCGTCACCGAAAGGGAACAGAGGCAAAAAGAAGTCATTAAAGAAGTGAATACCAAATGGGCCGGTACTCAAACGGTATCGGGGCCATATTTAGTGGTTCCTTATACAGATTCATCCATCAACCAGGACGGCCGCACCATTGCAGTGAGAAGGCAACTCGTTGTACTGCCTTCATCTATGCATGCAGCTTCAAAATTGTTCCCCGAAGAAAGGCCAAGGTCCATTTATAAAGTGCTGTTGTACCGCAGCCAGGTAGCTGTGTCGGGCGTGTTTAAACCCATTTGGCCGGCCGACATCAGGCCTGAAGCAATTGACTTCAGCAATGCAAGGCTGTGTATGAACCTTTCCGACAACAAGGGTATAGAAGAAGAATTGGTATTCCAAACCGTTGATTCAAAAGTATTGCTGCAGCCAGGTTTACCACTGGATGACCTGGGGAAAGTTGGACTTTCTGCGCCAGTAAATTTCAGTGCAGAAAACCTATCTGCAGGAATTCCATTTCAAGTGAATGTGAAACTCAAAGGAAGCGAACGCCTTCATTTTATGCCTTTGGCAGCCAGCAGTACTTTTAAAATTGAATCTGCATGGCCTAACCCTTCTTTCGACGGAAACGTATTGCCATCCTTGCGCCAGGTGAATGAAAAAGGGTTCAATGCGAGTTGGAATTTCAACCAGGCTAACCTGCCATTCTCACCTGTTTTCTTCCATGGTACGATTTTTCCTGCAGAAGCACTGGCATTTGGTGTAAGTATGGTGCAACCAGCCGGGCAGTATGATAAAACGATGCGGAGTGTAAAATATGCCATCCTTATTATCGGGCTCAGTTTTGCCCTGTTCCTAATCATAGAACTGATGCAAAAGAAACCATTGCACCCGGTACAATATGTACTGGTAGGGCTTGCACTGGTGATATTTTATTCACTGCTATTGTCGATGAGTGAGTATATCTTATTTGCACTGGCGTATGGTATAGCCGCTGCTGCAACTGTTTTATTAATATCATGGTATGCATTCAGCCATTTCAGGAGTTGGAAAACCACCCTTGTTTTTGGATTATCACTGTCATGCCTGTACGCATTTATCTACGTGCTGATTAGCCTTGAAGACACTTCACTATTGGTGGGAAGTATCGGCTTGTTCATGGTATTGGCCCTGGTAATGTATGCCAGCCGTAAAGTAAACTGGTATGGGCAACCCGTAGTGGTTCCAAACGAAACAGGCGTTCACGCATCCTAAGTACCAAATTTTATGTATCGTATGAAGCAATATGTAAAAAATATCCGTTCCCGGCTCCTGGTGTACCTCACACACAGGATGGCCCTGCCCGTTTTAAAATTGATCCGTAAACCCGAGGTTTTTCCGTACTCTATTGAAAACCTGCTTGCATTTCCGGAAAAGTCGCTGGGAAATGAATTGGCACATTTCCTCAATGAAAGGAACCTTTCATTGCTGCCACATTATGCAAAGCATGATATTAAACATGTGCTGCTGGGTTATGATACAACGGATGAAGGGGAAGTATGCCTGCAGTGTTTTATGTTGGGTAACAGGCATCTTTCCTTTCCCGTAGCTGCTACCGTGATCTATGGTGCCTGTACAATGCCCGAACATTGGGGAGCTTTTAGCAAAGCGTATAAGCGGGGGAGGAATAGCTGCCGTATCAGCGATTGGAAATGGTATGATATTCTTGCTATTCCTACAACAGAACTCAAACAAAGGATCCTTTTTAACCTCCATGAAACTACCGTAAAACCATATACGAAATGAAAAAATTAATAGTGTCGTTTTCACATGCTTTCCGGGGTTTCGGCTTTGCATTCGCCGGAGAACGCAACATGCAGATCCATGCGCTGGCAGCATTACTGGTTACTGTCTTTGGCTTTTTGTATCAAATTACCGGCATCGAATGGGTGTTGCTGCTGCTGGCGATGGGAATGGTATTAGCGGCTGAAATTTTTAATACGGCCATAGAAAAATTTTGCAATCATGTTCATCCAACGAGGCATCCTTCCATCCGTAATATAAAAGATTTATCAGCCGGGGCAGTATTGTGTACGGCTATTTTCGCTGCACTTGCAGCGGCCGTTATTTTTATTCCCAAAATCGCATCATCATTTTCCTAAAACAAATAGTTATGAAAACAAGAAAATTACTGAATCAATGGATGGCTGCTACCTTCATTTTTATTGTAGCAATGATTGTAGCAAGAATGGTTTACACAGATTCCATGCGGCATATTTTCCTGGTATGGAACATTTTCCTGGCCTGGATACCTTATGCACTGAGTGCTTTTTTTGCCAGCATACATAAGAAGCAACTTTGGAAACAACTGTTCCTTTTTAGCAGCTGGCTGCTCTTTTTCCCCAATGCCTTATACATCGTTACAGACCTTGTGCATTTGCAAGACAATGGAACAGCGCCTTTGTGGTTTGATGTTTTATTGCTTTTTTCTTCCTCTTTGCTTGGTTTATTACTGGCCTTTGTATCATTGTTCAGGGCAGAAAGGTTTTTGCAACAAAAATTTTCAACAGCCAGGGTGATGATGATCATGCCGGCCATATTATTTCTTGGTTCGTATGGTGTTTACCTTGGCAGGTTTGGCCGCTGGAATTCATGGGATGTTATACATAACCCAATTCAATTGGGAGAAGATATCGCCAGGTCGGTCATTTACCCATTCGAACACTTACAGGCCTGGGCAGTAACGGTGATGTTTACCCTGTTCTTTTATCTTTTGTACAGGTTCAGTAAAATGATACCCCTGCAGTCACATTAAAAAAGCCGGGATTGTTTTCCCGGCATTATCATTAACATCAGGTTACATGTTAAAAATCGAGGCCCAATGCTAAGTACATCACTGGCTTTCCCCTGAATATCCCGTTCATGGGCCAGCTTACATCATATTTCACAAAATATCCCAGCAAGGTACTACGTGCTCCAAACCCATATCCGCCGGCAAACGGGCCAATGCCACCTGCTTTGATGCGAACGGTTACCGGTTCAGGGCTTCCATTGTTGAATCTTCTAAAAGTACTTACGGGCCTTTTAATGCCATCAAAGCCACCATTCCATGCTGTGCCAAGATCAATAAACTGTGTGATCTGAAAATCACGCAGGAAAGCATTGTTCACTGTTTTGTCGAAGAAGGTTGATAAAACAGGCAACCTGAATTCACTGTTTATGACAAGTGCATTGTTGCCATTTGCTACATTTTGAATAAATCCACGCATGTTCACGGCCAGGCTTTGAAACGCATATGCCTGGTCGTTATCAGGTGTGTTTGCTGTATTAAAATATCTTTCTTTTCCTGTGGAAGGTTTGATGTTATTGCCAAACATGAGCCATCCGTCAACACCCCCTAGATAGTAAATAAACTTCTGGTTGCCCCAGCTAAAATCACCTGCAACTCGTCCGGCCCAGATAAAGTTTTTGTAAATAGGGTAGTAATACCTTGCGTCGAAGCCCAGGTTAAAAGTATTGGGCCCGTCTGCAAACCTTACTTTACTTACCTGCCGGTTCCAGTCTATGAAAGCTTTATACCTAAGCCCGTTCCAGATGTTAACGGCCCTGTTTAAACTGTTGTCGTAAACAAATTCTAACCGTGATACAGAATACAGCGTGCGGTCACTTTCAAGAGAAGCACTGAGTGTATCTACTGAAGAAATCACGAAATTATCTGATCGTATCCCACTCGAAAGCCGGATGCTTTTGGCTGCATCAAAAGGATAGGCAATGTTCGCCTGGTAAAGGTTGGTGAATGTTTTATAGGGGTATTCGGCAACCAAAACGCCTGATGAAGCATCCACCAATTGTACGATACCTCCGGTTACATTGCGATAATATGTTAGCCCCCAGTCGATCCTTCTCTTGAGGTTTTGGAAATTGAGCAGCCATTCATTGTCTTTAAGGTTACTGCCTATTTTAAATGCACCAGAAATGCGGATATCTTCCATGAGGTCGGATGTGCTCAGGCGTATCATGCCATTCAATGGCGTACTGCTATTCAGCATAATGGGGCCTGCACCGCCCTGGTATGGCTGGTAACGGTTGATCAGCACCGTGCTGTTGAATCCGACCGATCCAAAATCGGCAGAGAATTTCAATGGTTTATAACGGTAAAGCTTAGCTGAAGCCAGTGTGTTATTGTTTTCATTCAATGGCAGCGCTTGTATGGGGTCTGAAGGTTGCGTAGACCGCATGCTGTCTTTAGGCTCATTTTCAAACTCCGATTGAAATAAATCATTTGCCTTTTTAACACTATCGGCGGGTGAACTGATCATGGCAGCTTTGTTCTTAGTAAGCCTGCTCTCCCGCATCAGTTTTTTTGCAAATTCAGTGGGTTGAGCTGTAATATTCCGCTTGTTCAGCACAAATTCATCCACCTTCAGTTTGTATAAATTTTTCTGGTCGCTTTGCCTGGTTACTTCACTTACCATCCGGTCGTCGCCTGCCGAACGTGTTTCAGCGAGGCTGCTCTGGTAATTGGTAAGCGGGAATGTATACGCCGAATCCTCAGAAATAGAAACAACGGCAACCGAATCGATGTCTGTTTTCTTATAAACCCGTAAGGTGCTGTCTACTTCTTTCTGAGATGGGTTGCGCAGGATCTCATCATCTATCAACACCAACGTGTCTAAACCTGCCTTTTTTGTGGTAAAGAAACCTGCATAACGGTTACCAATACCATTTTCATCGCTTACAAATGTAAAGTGGTTCACATTGTATTGAGCCGGATAACGGGCATTGCCATATTTGAGGTTGGTAAGTTGGGTGATTTGATTCAGTTCTGGCTTATCGCCAAAATCGGTGATGAGGAAAATGTTGTAACGGTTCTTGCTGGGCAATACAGTGTCTGCAGATTTTGCTCCTGCTGCGGGGCGGTTGCTTGCAAAAATAATTCCTGTCTTATTGGGGAAGGAAACAAATGTTGCATCGAGGTTATCATACACATCATTGGTGATCTGCTTGGCTTTTTCTTTTTCGATATCGTACGTATAAATATCCGTGTGGCCGTTTTTAACAGCCGATAATAAAAGTGTCCGGCTATCGAGCATGTATTTAACATCCTGCACCTGGTCGAATTGATCTGTAAGATCTATCTTGAATTGTTTGATGCGTGTGATAAGGTCATAAACAAATAATTTCAATCGGCCTTCAGTGGTATAAATAACCGTAACCCGGGTGCCTTTAGGGTCCCATGCCATCATTGGATAGTTGGGGTTCATCTCATTTTCATAACTACGGATGCCATATTTCAGCAGGGTTTTGTTTTCGAAATCGTCATTTAAGATGACCCGTACAATTCCTTTTTTGAATTGTGTAACTACATACGAATTGTTTTTCTTCAGCGGGTTTACATTGAAGCGGTAGTAGTTCAAACGCGGACTAATATCGAAGCCATCTACATAGCTTCCTTTGGGGTAAGGTTTTCTTCTGGCAATATCTTTGTAATATTTTTCCTCCTGGTATTCCATGAACTCTTCGGTGAGTTCTTTGAATTTCTTTTTGGTGATCTGTACGCTGGCTTTGTTGAGGTTTTTATAGGTACGGGCCAGGTAAAGAAAATAGGTGACATTTTCTTTTTTATATTTCTCTTCAATGAAATACCAGAAAGCATGCCCGGCAAGCAGGGGGCGGGCAAAGTTTAATGAGGAAAATTTTGAATAATTGCCGCTCAGGATCTCGCTTTTGAGGTCATCATCCAGTTCGGCGCTCCAGTTTTCGCCCAGGTAGGCAACATATCCGTCTGTTAGCCATTTGGGGAGATCCAGGAGGGTTTGGTTGCCCGCCACTTCCCCGATATCATCTCCAAACAGTACATTTTTAGTAATGATATCAGCAATTCCCTGCCGAACCTGCCTCTTTAGGTTGGCATGATTGGCGTCAAAATAAATTACCATTTTATTATTCACCAGCCTGGTAGTTCCGCCTGTACTCAGGATATCGGTTTCGAGGCCGATATTGGTTTGCTGCATTTCTGCAAAATGGTTGTAAAGTATGATGTTGGCCCGGCGCTGCAGGCTATATTCGGCGGCGGTTTCAATATCTTCCAGTTCCTGCTCGGCCAGTTGTAGCACGAACTTGGCCAGTTCCTGCCCATTGTTGTAGAAATAAACATTGAAATTCTTGGTTTGATAATACTGCCATTTGAATTTCCTGTATTGTACCCGGTTTTTGCCAAAAGTGACGGCGTTTACCTGGGCATAATCTGAATAGAAACTGAACAAAAAACCAATCATTATCAGAATTATTCTACTGAACTTTGCCATACTGGGATATTAATATATTGACTACTAAATTACTTGATTCGGCCTAATCCTTAAAATCAATTTAAAACCCTCATGCTCACGGTAAAATCCTTTGAATTTAGCCCAATACGGGAAAATACATACCTGGTTTATAATGAGTTTAACGAATGTGCTATCATAGATCCCGGTTGTTATTACGATCAGGAAAAAGAAGCCATGGCCCAATTTATAGAGAAGATGGATTTGAAGCCGGTTATGCTGCTTAACACCCATTGCCACCTCGACCATGTTTTTGGGAATTTGTACGTAGCCAACCGGTACGGACTGGTACCGCATATTCATCGCCTCGAGATTCCGGTGCTTGAGTATGCCCCGGTGGCAGCGCTGATGTATAATTGCCCGTTCGACAATTACCAGGGGCCTTTGGAGTACATTGATGCAGGCAAGCAGTTGAAGATGGGGAACGACCGGCTTGAAGTGCTGTTTACACCCGGCCATAGCCCGGGCAGTGTTAGTTTTTACAACCCGGAGGGCGGTTTTCTTGTAAGTGGTGATGTTTTGTTTCAGCGAAGCATCGGCCGTACCGATTTACCGGGCGGGGATCTTGATACGCTCCTTACCAGTATCAGGGAACAATTATTTGTATTGCCCAACGAAACGAGTGTTTATAGTGGCCATGGCCCGGTAACGAGCATCGGGGACGAAAAAAAGTTTAACCCATTTTTGAACCAGCCACCTATTTCCTCCTGATGCAAAAAGAAAGAGCCTGCTTTTCGGCAGGCTCCAGGATGGTAAACAAAACATTGTCAGAATTTTACCAGTCTTTCTGTTTTCGTATAGGTTCCTTGTTTTATTTCTACAAGGTAAATACCGGCAGGTAAATCGGCCCCCCATTGGATGGTTTCGTGAGCAGCCATATTAAATTGTTTGATCATTTTCCCGGTTGCATTCATAATCCTTACGTGTATACGCTCTTTGTTATTGCTTGCCAGTTTCAAATTGAAATGTGTATGACTGGGATTTGGAAACACAGATAATTGTGAAGTTTCTTGGTTGGATTCGCCAGGTTTTTCAACCTCCCCGCGACCTGTAAATGAAGTAGGACATGAGGGAAGTTTCACTGCTGAGGTACGCGTGCTGCTGTTACTGCAATTGCTCACGCCGGTTACACCTACTGTTCCTGAAATGGCCGTATTAGGATAAGCTACTCTGATACTGGTACTGCCCTGTCCCGATATAACCGCTGCATTGGTGGGAACAGTCTATTGTAATGAACTTGTATTGGCAGGCATTGCGGCTATTGTGTAACTGTAGATCCTGATTGGGCAGGCTTGTAATTGAATTACATCGATAATGCCCGGAGTTGCCGGATGAAGTGTTGTGACATTCAACGTCCGCGGATCACTAATAGCACATCCGTTATTGCCAACAACAATGTACAACAGCTACTCAGGCTGGCCAGGGAATATAAACTGATCAAAAATTAATCAGTGTGTACAAAAATTTTATTTGGTATTCATACATATTAAAAGTAAGGCAGCACGATACTGCTGCCTTTTAGTGTGATCATTTATTTCAACTCCTTTAGCCATTCCTCCGCAAATTTCCTGGCAGCTTCTGTTGCATCTTTCCCTGCCCTGAAACAAGCTTTCCATACATTTGATTTTCGTTCAAATGCCGCATTTTCAAAACGTTTTGTACTGCTCCCTTTTTTAATTTCAGCATTGAAATCAATATCAGCAGTTTCTTGTAAAAAAACTGTAAGTGTTTGCCGGATATTATTTTTATGGTCTTTCTTCTTTTTATAAATGGCCATTGCTTCATAATATTTCCTGGCATCCTCCGGTACAACAGAAAAACCGATTTTCTTTTTTGATTCCGCATCGGCCATTCTTTCATTGTATGCTTGTTGGGCCTCGGCCAGGTGTTGCTGGTTCTTTTCGTCGCTCATGTTTTCATCAATCTGTTTCGTTGCCTCTTTTTTGCCTTCTTTCATTTTTGATTTTCCCTGCGTCATCTTTGCAATGAACTCTTCTTTGGTCATACCTGCTTGTGCCAGTAACTGTGGATTTTGATCGATCATATCCATGGCCCTTTTCATCGCTTCATCGGATGCCGACATCTGTTGGTTCATCTCATTTTTCATGGCATTCGCATGGGAACTGGTAAATGTTTCTTTGGCTTTTTTCAACCCAAGCTTTGCATAATGTACCGTAGAGTCATATGCTGATTGATAAAAAGCACTGTCCCTGTATTTTGCCGGTTCACTGCCAATTGCATTGTTGAAATCTTTTTGAAACTGGGCGCTGTTATAATATTTTTTAATGTAAGCCCCGAATTGTTGAACGATCGCTGCACGGTCGCCTGCTACAATTGACTTGGTGGTACCAAAGGCCATTGCAATTTTTTTCTGCAAAGCCTGGTCCCCATCCATACCAAACATGCGAACAGCAGAGGGGTGCTGCGCCGCATCAACATCCATGGCATGGTACAATACCTTATTTTGTACTATACTGTTAGAAAGGCCTGTCTTTAACAGGATTTCGTCGGCATAATAAAATGCAGAGAGTAACACAATGGCAATGGTAGCGAATACATTTATTTTTTTCATGACTGTAAATTGAGATACAAAAATGGGTACAAATAAAAGAGCTGTCATTTACAGTCTGAATGAGTTGTTTAAAAGGGTTGATGAAATGAGGAAACGAGGCATTTTGGGTACTGTCACGTTAGCGTGTGAGATAGTTCGTGCTGATTTTAAGATATTTTTGATGTAAAGTCACTTTAATCATCAATATTTTTAGTTTCAACAGGGATTCTGAGTTGAATATTTTTAGTACGATTTCTATACTCAAAATTATTATTTGGAGTGATTGTGATTTTCTTATTTTCTTCTCACTTATCGTCGTCTTGTGTTTTCAATTTTTCTTTTAAGCGGTTTCTTATAATCTCTTTTGCAATTTTCTTTGCTAGATCGGCTCTTAATTTTTCTCTTATATCTTCTTTGGCTTCCCGAATCGTTTTTATGTGTATACTATCCTGAGCTGGTTTAATATTTGCTTTTAAAATTTTAAACAAATTTTGGACCCGTCTTTATTTTGATTTAAAGCATTTTGTTGATCATCTAAATACCAGGGAGCAACTGCATCAGCCCATGTATTAAAATAAGGTTCTTCACTATTGCACATTCCGTGGCTGTTTAAAGCAGATACTTTTATTCAATAATATTGTTGACCGATTCTTTACAAATCATAAAAATATTCTGCATTACTTCACTAGGAATCTGTTCGTGGTAGTTAAGGATAGTCTGAACATGACAGAACTACATTTAATTTCTATATTTTGGTTTTGACAATTTTACCAGATTTACAATTTTGGATAAATTAGTCTTATTAATTCCAGTAAATTATTCTTACTGCTAATTTTTTTGCCATTCTTAACCACCTGGTTGGTAAAATGTTCTGTCTCTCATATATGTAACCTGTGCATTTATGAGTTTAACTTTCATCAGTTTGTTCCGAATACTTTTAACTTTCTATTGAAAAGAGTGTTTGAAAGATTCTATAGTAGCTTGGAGATAGTTTGGTGAAACACATACAAAATAGTATTAAATAAATAAGTGTCAGAAATGTTCGAGTAATAAATAATATGGCTTTTGATTACAAAAAAATTCCAAAGGGTCAATCATTAGGTCCCCTGGCAGATCTCTACCAACACCCCGTTCGTGCCCTTGGGATGTAAAAAGCAAACAAGCTTATGGTCGGCACCTTTTTTTGGTTGCTCGTTCAACAGCGTGAAACCTGCGGCCTGCAACCGGGCCATCTCTGCATAAATATCCTCCACTTCAAAAGCGATATGATGGATACCTTCCCCTTTTTTTTCTATGAACCGGGCAATGACCCCATTTTCAGTTGCACTTTCGAGCAATTCGATCTTGGCTTGGCCGGTTTGAAAAAAAGCAGTGTTAACCTGCTCAGATTCAACTGTTTCAGTTTTATAGCAAGGGCTGTTCAGCAATTTTTCAAACAGCGGTATAGATGTTGCAAGGCTTTTTACAGCAATGCCAATATGTTCAACATGTTGCATACTATTAATTTATAATTTGTTTGTCGGCTACAGGTTTACGAAATACGTTAATTCAATGCATGTTAGGGTGAACGGCTGTCAAAATAAAACCTTTTATAGTAATTTCGTGTTATAAGAATCACTAAAAAGTAACGAATCTCATGTTGAAATTGCCGATTTACCTGGATAACAATGCTACCACCCAGATGGACCCGCGGGTGCTGGAAGCGATGACGCCTTATTTCCTCGAACATTTTGGAAATGCTGCCAGCCGTAACCATCCTTTTGGCTGGGAAGCAGAGGAAGCTGTGGATTATGCAAGGGAACAGGTAGCCAAATTAATCGGTGCCGATCCAAAAGAAATCATTTTTACTTCCGGCGCAACGGAAGCTGATAACCTCGGTATCAAAGGTGTTTTTGAAATGTATGCCAGCAAAGGCAACCATATCATTACTGCCACTACCGAACACAAAGCAGTACTGGATACCTGCAAGCACATCGAAAAACAGGGTGGGGAAGTAACCTATCTGCCTGTAAGCGCCGATGGTTTGATTGACCTGATAGAATTGGAAGCGGCCATTAAGCCAACAACGATCCTGATTGCTATCATGTATGCAAACAATGAGATTGGAACCATACAGCCGATCAAAGAAATCAGCGCCATCGCCCGCAAACATGGGGTACTGGTATTTACTGATGGGACGCAGGCTGTAGGAAAAATTCCAGTTGATGTAAATAAAGATGGGATAGACCTCATGGCATTCACTGCTCATAAAATGTATGGGCCTAAAGGCGTAGGTGCCTTGTATGTTCGCCGAAAAAACCCAAGGGTAAAAGTTACTGCACAAATGGATGGCGGTGGCCACGAAAGAGGCATGCGCAGCGGAACACTCAATGTGCCCGGGATTGTAGGTTTTGGTAAAGCATGCGAACTGTGCCGCCTCGATATGGAGGAAGATACAAAGCGCATTAGCAAACTCAGGGATAAACTGGAAACAGAATTATTAAAAGTGGAAGAGGCATATGTAAATGGTAGCCGCGAACACCGCCTGCCACATGTTTCTAACATTTCATTTAAGCATGTAGAAGGAGAAGGCCTGTTGATGGGTTTTAATAAAAATATCGCACTTAGCTCAGGCTCTGCTTGTACTTCGGCTTCTCTCGAACCCAGCTATGTATTAAAAGCCCTGGGATTGGGAGACGACCTGGCGCATAGTTCCCTTCGTTTTGGCTTAGGCAGGTTTACAACCGAAGACCAGATCGATTATACTATTAAAGCGATCACAGATACCGTTAATAAATTAAGGGAAATGAGCCCGCTATGGGAAATGTATAAAGAGGGGATCGATCTCAATACCATTGAATGGGCAGCACATTAAAACGATGTAAATTAAAAGCTGACTTTTAATATCAGTTTGTCTCATTCAACATTTATTATTCAAATTAAAAAATAACTACAATGGCATATTCAGAAAAAGTAATAGACCACTACCAAAACCCCAAAAATGTGGGTACGCTTGATAAAGCCAGCAAGGAAGTGGGCACCGGATTGGTTGGAGCCCCCGAATGTGGGGATGTCATGCGCCTTCAAATTCAGGTTGATAGCGCCACTGGTGTGATTACCGATGCAAAATTTAAAACTTTTGGTTGCGGTTCGGCCATTGCATCTTCTTCTTTGGCTACAGAATGGCTGAAAGGCAAAAGTGTAGATGAAGCACTTAAGATCGATAACATGGCGATCGTAGAAGAGCTGAACCTGCCACCGGTTAAAATCCACTGTTCGGTATTGGCCGAGGATGCCATCAAGGCTGCTATCAATGATTACAGGGAAAAAAATGGCATGGAAAAAATTAAGTTTGAAGAGAGCGTCGTACATTAAGTATTTAATTCCTGTTTGTTAATCACAGGGACCGCTCAATGAAATCAGTTTGAAATGGTAGCAACAGAGAATTCTATATATATCAGCGACAAAGCAAAGGAAAAAGTATTGCAGTTGATGAAAGAAGCAGGCGTTCATGAAGATCCTTCGTACTTTCTTCGTGTAGGCGTTGTAGGTGGTGGCTGCAGCGGGTTAAGTTATAAACTTGATTTCGATAATGAAGCCAAAACGATGGACCAGGTTTTTGAAGATAAGGGTATTAAAATTGTAACCGACTTAAAGAGCTTTCTTTACCTCGTGAATACAGAACTGGAGTTCAGTGACGGATTGAATGGAAAAGGCTTTTTCTTCAACAACCCCAATGCAAGCAGGAGTTGTGGATGCGGGGATAGTTTTGCAGTGTAGCGTACAACGATATTTTATTGAATGCCCCGGTTTCTTCGGGGCATTTTTTATTTCCTGAGGTAATCGTCAAATGTTTCCTGTTGCAATGATTTTCCTTTGTTGATGTCTTGTTCTGTAATTTGCCCGCTTTGTTCAATTACCTGCTTTCCTACATTATCAAATAGGAAATATTTGCCGGGTTCTACATACCCAAAGCCGTTGTTAAAACAAAAATAAGCCCAGCGGTTTTGCTGGTTCCCCAACAGGCTCCTGCTCCATTGAAAAGCAGTGGCATCCATGCCGCTTTGCGACAAAAGGGTGTGAGCGATGTCTAATTGCGATCCAGTAGTTTGTATCTTAATTCCCTGCTGGCTGAGCGCTCCGCCCAGCATTAAAACAGGAATACGGAAATCATCAATGCGTTTACCCGTACCCGGTTGCCTGTGTCCATGGTCGGCTACAATTATCATCAACGTATTATTCCAGCCTGGCAGTTTTTTACATTGTTCAACAAAATCAAAGACACATGAATCGCTGTAGTGAAGTGAATTCAGGAATAGGGAAGCGTCATCACTGCCTTTTATCACTGCATCAACAGGTGTTTCGTATGGTTCATGGCTGCTGAGGGTAAGCCAGGTGCAGAAAAATGGTTCGGCAGTTTGTTTCAAATCTGCCAGCACTTTATCTTTTACCACTCCGTCGTGTGCACCCCATTTTGAATTCTGGTCCCTTTCAGCAAAATGATCTTTGCTCACATACTGCTGGTACCCGCTACCCATGAGGTAAGCTTTCATGTTGGCAAATTCGAGTTCGCCTCCATAATAAAATTGGGTATGGTAACCTTTAGCTGCATACAAAGCAGGCAGGGTTGGCAATTTGCCGGCTTTTTGCGGAATCTTAATAATGGAAGTGGTTGGTTGTGCGGGGTATCCACTGAGAATACCAACTATCCCTTTGTCGGTACGGTCGCCGGTTGCATAAATATCCGAAAAATAAATCCCTTCATTTATTAAGCGGTTAAAACCAGGGGTAATTTCGATGCCGTTTTTAAAATGGCCAATTGCTTTGGAGGTAAAGCTTTCCCAAACAACAAGTATGATATTGGGTGTGTTGGTTTTTGTTAAGTGAATCACTGAGCCAGTATCAGCAACTGGTTGAAACAAATGTTGTTTCCATGCTTTGGCAGAACTGTCACTCATATACCGGAAAGGGTTCCCGGTATCGTTGAGGTTGTGCGACAAGGAGTGCATGAAATTCCAGGAAACATTAACGGCCGCATGGTTGGCATAATTATCAGTAGAAAAATATACACTGCTCTGGTTTAATGGCGCCAGTTGAAAGCCGCCCCTGATAGGGATAATTTGTGCGGCGGTGATAAGCAGGATGATTAAGGCCTGCAGGATTTTTTTCTGCTGATAGCCTGCATCACTGAATTTATTTTCCAGGTACCGGTTGAATATTTTCAATACTATTACATAAACCGCCACAAAGCATAGCATTATCCAAAACAAGGGAAGATGGCTTACTGAAGCAAATGCCTCCTTGGGTGATGATAGGTATTTCAGCGGACTCGCATCAAGCCGGTATCCCCAAGCTTTGTATGCAGGCATGTCGCTAAATACAATCAGTAGCAAAGGAAAGAGAATAATGCCTGTATATATTTTATAGAGCGTTGCCTGGCGGAAGAAGGGCACAAAAATTCCTGCTATCAAAAACAGCAATGGAAGTAACAACAGGTAACTCGACATCGAAGCATCCATCCTGGCTCCATATAAAAAACTTTTTCCCAATTCTCCAATAGATGACCTGCTACTTTCCGGGTAATGATATAGTAAGAATACGAATCTTGATAGCTGGAATAAGAGGAACCATCTTATCCAATACCCCCAGGCAATTTTTATACGGGAAAGCATATACGTTTCTTCAATGAACGTCAAAACTATTAAATAAATATGGCTACGCTTCAATAGAAACAAAAAAGAGCCGTCATCCGACAGCTCTTTTTGAAAACATCATTCAAAAGTTATGGTTGGGCAAAACTATTCCTGGGTCCGCCAACAGCAAATACAGCCTGCATCCTGGCTTTTTGTCCGGCACTGAACATATACATACATGCATCATCTGTATAATCCATATAGTTCATGGTCATTTCAACCGGAGTGCCGGTACATGTGCTCCTGTGGCCGCTGGCCGGGCAACCATAGTTTGCAGTATTGTGCAATGGAGTATCACCTACCTGGTCGTTACCGCAGGTTGCATCTCCCCAAATATGGCGAAGGTTTAACCAATGGCCAACTTCGTGTGTAGCAGTACGGCCTTTGTTAAACGGAGCGGCTGCAGTACCTGTTGTACCAAAAGCATTGTCATCAATTACCACACCATCTGTAGCAGAGCTGCCACCCGGGAATTGGGCATACCCTAAAATACCGCCGCCCATGTTACATACCCATAAGTTAAGTTTGGTAGTTGGGCTGGTTGGGACAATTCCGTTCGCTGATTTTTTCATTGCATCATTGGTAGACCAACTGGTTTTGGTAGTTGATCTGCGTTTAACCTGGTCTAGCACAAAACGAATATTGGTATTGCCCGAACGTACTCCCTGGAATATGGAAGGGGTTAAATTGTAATCAGTATTGGTGGCAGAAAAATCTTTATTTAATACATCTATCTGTGAAGCAATCTGTGCATCAGAAATATTTTGTGCGGTTGTCCTATACAACACATTTACAACAACGGGGATTTCTATAACGCCGTTCACCAGCCTGTTTTCGGATGGGTTGGCCAAAAAGCGGGCAGTGAAATCTTCAATAGCCTGCATTCTTCCGGAAAGGGTAGGATCGTTTTTCATTTGCTCTTCCAGCACATCCGCAGAAGCACAATTACGCATAGTGAGAGGTGCCGCATTATCTTCGGCAAGTGCCGCATTTTCTTCTGTTAAAGAAGTTTTCTTACAACTTGTAGCGAAGAGGAGCCCGCTCATGAAAAACAACAGTGTTCTTTTCATAAATAAGTGAATTTTAGGTTTTAGATAAAAGTTTATCCGCTTAAGATAAGCATTTTATTTTTTGGAGAAAAACACTCCGGTATTTTTTTCAACTTTTTTAAAGTGGATACTTCAAAAAGAAATATGCGGGTGCCGTATTGTTAAGTATAAATGGCCAGCGGTAAACATTGTTACTGAAAAATACAAAAGGCGATTTTTGCTTCAACGGAACAGGGATACTGTTCATGCCGTTCGATTTGTTCTCTGCAACCGGGATTTTATTCCCTGCCGCAGTAAAAAAACTGCTGCTGTTATTAGAATTATAGTTCATATTACTGAAACGCAAACTATCAACAGGCGGTGCATATACAGCCAGGTATTTTAGTGGGGAAGCATTACCAGGTTCCAGTTCCTGCAATAGCATTCCATTCCTTAGCAACATTTGTTTGTCGTGGTAGAATAGAAATGGTTTGCTGAATATGGTAAAATGAACTGGCGTGGCCTGGTACTGGCCCAGGTAAAGTTTATAGAAACCTTTAGAAGGTAATTGAAAACTAATGGTTCCATCATACAGTTCCCTGCTCTCGAAATGGTTGCTGATGTACGAATAATCTTCTTTTTCAACGGCCGCCATCATCAGTTTCCCTTTTGATCCTGCAGCCTGGCTGGCGCCCGTACGATAGGTGAGCTTTAGTGTAGAAGGCCCTTTGCAGTAAAACGTTAATGGGTATACGAAATTTACAAATGCTGATTCGTCCATAGTTTTTACCATAAAACTGTCGGGGCTGAAGCGAATATTTTCAGCAAAAAACAATTCAGGGAGCTCGGTTTTTTGTAATTTTTTCGGAGCATATTGTTGGTAAGCCTCATCAAAGGATTGATGGATAATATCTGCAGTGTTTCCCTGTATATCATTTAAATATCCACTCTTCCTGAAATCCCATTTTGAGAGATTGCTTTCTGAAGCCATTTTTTTAAGCAGGTCGTTTAGTTGTGTATTGTGGAATATTTTCGTCCGGTACATTTGCCAGGTAAAGGTTAATGTCTTTTCCACTAATTCATTCTTCCTTGCTGCGTTATCTGCCATTTCTTTCAGAGACCTTATATCTGCAAACAACTCATAATAACGGCATAGGTAAACTGTGTAGGCTTTTAATTCATCTATTCTTTGTTGTATAGCTGAAGATATACCGGGTGTTTCCCCAGCTTGTTTTAGATAAGAAACAAACCTTCCCAGTTCTTCGGCATAAAAAGAAGGGCGGTCGAAGTTGGTTTGAATATGCGTATTGCTGAAATACCATTCTTTCAGCAATGCTTTTACCGGAACAGCGGCTTTTCCAAAGTTTTTACTACAAAATTCATCCAGCACTGCTTCGATGTTTGTGTATGGTTCTGCCAGGAACTTCAGGATAAAATATTGCTGCACGCCCGATGCAAATTTGGATAATGAACTTTCAAATTGAAACCCGTCTGTTTTTAGCGATTGTATATATCGAAGGTACTGGTGGTAACGTTTGAGGTTGAAAAAGGGCATGTCATACGACCATACGCCAATATTAAGATAGTCGTACTGGCTGATGGAAGTGGTTTTCTTTCTCCATCTTTTCATTAAATCTGCCGGGGTGCTTACTCTTTGAAATGCACTGGCAACTACCATTACATGCACGTTGGGGTCAATTTTAATGCCGGGTGTGTCGGCCCTTTCTGTATAAGCCATCGTACTTACCCCTGCATCAGGAAAACTGCTTTTAATTTTCCTGGCAGCTTCATTTACAATTCCAAATACCTGGTCGGAAACGGATGCATAAGCAGCTTCACATGCGGGTGTATGGCAATAATGCAATCCGTCGCCCGCATCTGCGGACGCATATTTTTTTGGTGGAAGATAAGAGGGGAATTTTTGGCGGTTCTTTTGAAATTCCTCTGTAATCCAACTGGCAAAAAGGGACACTCCTTTTTTATAAGTCGGATCAATCTTTCCCGAAGGATAATATTGCCTCTTGCCATTTACAGGAGCAAGAATCATCGAATCCTTTTCGATGGTTTCTTTATTGGCCAAATTGAATTTTTCTCCCGCATGCCCGTCAATCGTAAGGTAGTCGCAACCCATGCGGTTTCGCTGGTGCCACAAGCGCCAATCGGCGCCGTTCTCATTATTTTCATCAAGGCCTTTGATTGCATAACTGCCGCCACTGGCGCTGATCATGCGCATTTTGAAATGCGGGGTGTAGGTTTTCTTGCGTAGTTTTTTATTATAAATTCCTGCAAGTTTGGGAACATGTATCCATTCATCACCGGGCAAATAAAAGCGATAGCCCAGTTCATGTAACCAACTGTAGAGTGCATAAGACAGGCCGGTTGCATACCTGGCTCTGATACGGACATAGCTTTTACCATCGCTTTCGAAAAACCCGGTTTCATTGGTGGTTCCTTTTACCTGTTCATCGAGTAGCAGGAAGACCGATCGGGGATCGGCATTTTTTTCTAAAGGCACAGGTGTATAGATTCTTCCTGTTGCCAACTGCAACAAGCGGGCTGCATCTTCTGCTATCAGCCTTGGATGGAACCCTGCATAATAATTCCCATTGATGCTTGCAGGCATTTCTATAACTGAATAATATACTTTCACAGGAGGCAATTGAGCTTGCAGCTGCAGCGTATACATTAGCAAGATCCATAAAGCCCATTTTCTCATACGTTCAGGTTTCATACAAACTTACAATACAACATGATCGTCAAAGCATCAGGGAAACAAAAAAATCCCCCAAAATGGGGGATACAGTTGGTGTTGGTAAACAGTTTATTTGAACACCCGATTGCATGTCAGAAACAAAACGGTGGGTTTCCCCGGTTCAAATGGTATATGAACGTTTGGTTTGGTAAACTTCCGCAGAACGGAACGTGCATATGACACCCATCCCGGCTGTTCTGCTGCATGGCAATCAAAAAAAATGGCCTGAGACAGGTTGAAATCCATCTATTCGCCTGTTTAATAGTAAATTGCATCAATTCATAAACTATGTGGAGCATTTGCAAAAAGGAATTCAACCAGTTTTTCAGTAACCTCACCGGTTATATGGCGATCGTGTTGTTCCTGTTAATCAATGGGCTGTTCCTGTTTGTATTGCAGGATAGCAGCATCCTGGAGTTTGGGTATGCCAGCCTCGACCGTTTTTTCGACCTGGCACCCTGGGTATTACTTTTCCTCGTGCCTGCCGTTTCTATGCGGGCACTTGCCGACGAATTCAAAGCCGGTACCTTCGAAATCCTTCAAACCAAACCACTCAGTTCCTGGCAAATAGTCTGGGGTAAATATTTGTCTGTTCTTTTCATCATTTTGTTTGCCATCATTCCAACACTGGTTTATGTTTTCACCATCAAAACATTGAGCGCATCAGGTGGCATAGATACCGGTGGCATTACCGGAAGCTATATCGGGCTGTTCCTGCTCAGTGCAGTGTTCGCAGCCATCAGCCTCTGTTGCAGCAGCCTAACCAGTAATGCCGTAGTGGCTTTCCTGCTGAGTGCATTTGTATGCCTGGTATTGTATTTTGGTTTTGGGGCGCTGAGTAAAATGACTGTTTTTCAGGGAAATGCAGATTATTATATTGAAATGCTGGGAATTGATTTTCATTACCGGAGCATCAGCAGGGGCGTACTAGACAGCCGTGACCTTATTTATTTCTGCAGCCTGATTGCCCTGGCTTTATTGATCACTGTTAAAAACCTCCACAGAAAATAATGGGCATATTCAGGAAAATAATGAACAGCCGCTGGTGGTTGCTGATGGTACTGCTGGTTTTAGTGATGGTAAACTGGGCGGCATCGGTATGGCATACCCGAATAGATTTTACCAATGAGAAGCGGTTTACACTCAGCCAGCCAACGAAGAAAATCCTCGGCAGGGCCACAGACCAGGTAAAAATAGACGTATTCCTGAAAGGCGATTACCCCAGCGGTTTCCGAAAATTGTCTTCCTCCGCTGAGGACATATTGAGGGAGTTTAAAGAAGTTGCCGGAAATAAATTGCAGTATCGTTTTTTATCCCCCGATGAGCAGGTCCCCGGCAGCCCGGTTACCTATGCTGATACATTGTCGGCCATGGGGTTGTTCCCTATCAACCTTACTTCCCAGGTTAAACAAGGCCAGCAACAACAGTTCGTTTATCCGGTGTCGTTACTGCACTATGGCGACAAAGTGATGCCTGTGGAATTGTATAAAGGCAAAACGCCGCTCATCAGTAACCAGGAACTTAACAGTGCAGAAGCACTCCTTGAATATAATTTTGCGAATGCCATTGCAAAAATCACTCAAAAAGAAAAGCCGGTACTTGGGTACGCTACCGGTAACGGTGAGCCGATGGATTATGATACGTATGACCTGGTAGAGAATGTGCTGAAGCCGGATTATAATTTCTTCACTTTCGACCTCGCCCGCCAACCCGTAATACCCGCCGATTTCAAATGTTTGATGCTGGTGAAACCTACGCTTGGGTTTAGCGATGAACAAAAATTGAAGCTCGACCAGTATGTTATGAACGGGGGGAAATTATTATTGTTCATCGACCGGTTGAATGCAGAAATGGACAGCCTGCAAGTAAAAAATGAAGTGGTTGCGTATGATCGCGACCTTCAATTGAGCGACCAACTATTCAGGTATGGGGTACGTATCAACCCCGACCTTGTGATGGACCTGCAGTGCGACTACCTTCCTTTTGATGTGAATGGAAATGGCCAGTTTGAATTGTTGCCATGGAATTATTTCCCGGTATTTGAATCTAAATCAAATCACCCCATCAATAAGAACCTCGGATTTGTATCGGGCCAATTTGTAAACTCACTGGATACATTAGAAGTAAGCGGTATTAAAAAAACAATCTTACTCAGCTCTTCGGTTAACGCAAGGAAAATCGGTACGCCGGCACTCATCAGCGGAAAAGAAAATGTAACCGCCCCCGAAGACCAGAAGTTTGTAACAAAGAATATTCCTGTTGCCGTTTTGCTGGAAGGAAAGTTCAGCTCTTTTTTTGCCAACCGGCTTTCAAAGGCCATGAATGATTCGCTGGCAGCATACGGGCATTCTTTTTTATCGGCTTGCCTGGCAGATAATAAAATGATAGTTGTAGGTGATGGCGATATCGTACTCAATTCAGTGGTGAAAGGCAATCAGCCCATTCCTATGGGTATGAATCCTTTTACATATGGGTCGCAACGGGAGTTCCCTTTTGCCAACAAAGAGTTTTTGCAAAATTGCCTCGATTACCTGATCAATGACAACGGGCTGTATGAAGCAAAAGCAAAGGATTATGTAACACGGCTGCTCGACACAAAAAAAGTAAAAGCATCGGGCAAAATGTGGCCAGTGATCAATATTCTGGTACCGGTTATGCTCGTAGTGTTATTTGCATTGGTTTTTCAATGGATGCGCAAACGGAGGTTTGCTGCTTAAAAATATCGTATGGATACTACACAATTGATATACCTGGTTTTTGGTGGCGTTATTTTACTTGCACTGATCTTAGACCTTGGCCTGCTGAGTAAAAAAAATACCATCGTGAGCATGAAAAGTGCCATGATCCAAACAGCATTCTGGGTACTGCTGGCGCTGGGGTTCTTTGTTTTTGTATGGATAGAAAGGGATGAAAAAATTGCACTCGAATACCTGAGCGCTTATCTTATGGAGTGGAGCCTGAGTATCGACAATATCTTTGTATTCATCCTCATATTCACTTCTTTTAATGTTAAAGAGAAATTTTATGGCCGTGTATTGCTGATCGGGATTTTAATGGCCATTGTTTTCAGGATATTATTCATCACGGTAGGGGTTGCCCTGGTAGACCGTTTCCATTGGATACTGTATATTTTCGGAGTATTCTTATTATATACCGGTTATAAGATGTTCAGGGCCGATGACAATGATGAGTTTGACCCGCATGATTCTAAAATATATAAATTCCTGAAGAAATTTATCCCCCTGGCTCCGCACGACGGAAATGGGAAGTATGTGATTAGGCAAAACGGAAAGCCATTGTACACCACGTTGTTTGTGGTAGTAGTACTGCTGGCTGCAATAGACCTGGTCTTTGCACTGGATTCAATCCCTGCCGTGATGGGCATTTCTCGCGATAAAATGGTCATTTATACTTCCAATATTTTCGCCGTAC
>JBPOHG010000330.1:0-8247 GCA_052035835.1 Bacteroidota bacterium
ATGAAACGAAGTTTTCAAAATAAAATTTTACCTGCGGCCTTATTTTTATACAAGCCGGTTTTAAGCCTTTGGGTGGGCTTTTTTATAAATATCTTTCAATTTCTCGATGCTGTTATGGGTGTATACCTGGGTGGCGGCCAGGCTGCTGTGGCCCAGTAATTCTTTTACCGCATTAAGGTCGGCTCCATTGTTGGTAAGATGGGTAGCAAATGTATGCCGGAGGATATGCGGGCTTTTTTTGTGGATGGTCGTCACCAGCGAGAGGTATTTTTTTACCGCATTGTATACATATTTGGGGTACAGCGGCAAACCATTGCTTCTAACGAGGAGCACTGTTCTGTCGGGAGTTTCGAGCATACTTTTTTTCTGCTGAATATAGGCTGCCACTTCCTGCATCAGGTCATCAGCAACCGGTATAATCCTTTCTTTGCTGCCTTTGCCCAGTACTTTTATACATTGCCTCGCCTGGTCGATCTGGCTTTCTTTGAGACCAATTAATTCGGCCTGCCGCATCCCGGTAGCATAGAATATCCGAAGGATCAGTTTGTCGGTATAGCCTGCCCAATCATCTGAAAATTCAACATGGTTAAACAGGGTATTTGTATCCCGGCTGTCGACAAACTCGGGCAAGCGTTTGCTTTGCTTGGGCGACACTACTGTAGCCATTGGACTTACTTCCAGGCCACCGAGCCTTAACTGGTATTTAAAAAAACTCTTTAAAGAAGATATTTTACGGTTGATGGTTTTGGCACTGTTACCGAGAGATTTTAATTCGGTCAGCCAACTTCTAACATAACCAGGTTTAATGGCGTTGAGTTCAACAGCTCCATAGGTACATTGCAGGAAAATGAAGAACGCCTCCAGGTCGGTTTCATAGCTGGTTAGCGTGTGTTTAGAATAACGCTTCTGGTACTTGAGGTAATCCAGGAATTCCCTGAGGTATTTTGCTTGGGTTTGGTCCATAAAAAAACCGGTAACCAAAGTTAATAAATAACCTGGTTCCCGGTTTCAATATATTGAGGCGGGTGCCTGTTAATCTAATTTACCTGAAGCTAATTGTTGCTTGTAAACTGCTTTCAACACTTCGGTACGGCGCCTTACAGAAGGCTTGGTATACGACTGCCTTTCCCTTAACTGAAGCAGCACGCGGCTTTTCTCAAATTTCTTTTTGTATTTTTTGAGCGCCTTGTCGATGTTTTCGCAATCCTTTGAATCAATAATTAACATGTTATAATACCTCCTTTGGTGAAAAATACCGCCTTTAAAAGCGGGCCGCAAAGATAGGGCAATATTTTAAAAAATAAAAAATATCTCTTTAAAATACGAAATTTGGGCATGTTTACCGGAATCATTGAACAAACAGGCAGGGTATCCTCCATTGAAACGAATGGCAGCAACCGAAGTTTTTGGATTGAATCGGCGCTAACCCCAGAATTATCTGTTGATCAAAGCATTAGCCACAATGGCGTTTGCTTAACAGTAGAAGCCGTAAAAGAAAAAACCTATCGGGTAACGGCGATAGATGAAACATTGCGGAAGACCAATCTTGGCAATTGGGAGCCCGGCACTGTCATTAATTTGGAAAGATGCATGCAAATGGGTGGCCGTATCGATGGCCATATAGTGCAGGGCCATGTAGATGGAACAGGGGTTTGCAAAAAAATTACCGACAAAAACGGCAGTTGGGAATTTACATTTCAATTCCCCGGGAATTTTGCTTCCCTGGTCATAGAAAAAGGTTCCATCAGCCTCAATGGCATAAGCCTAACCGTCTTTGATGTTGGAGCCGACCAATTTACCGTTGCCATTATCCCTTATACATTTTTGCATACCAATATGCAATACCTGAAAGCAGGCGATATGGTGAACATTGAATTTGACATGATCGGAAAATATGTGAGCCGGCTACAGCAACTGAAGCAATAAAATAAAGATTGATTGTATCTTTCAGCCATACATCCACAAAAAAACTTTCATGCCTGCTGATATTTCTGTTGTAGTGCCCCTGTTGAACGAAGAAGAAAATGTATACGAGTTATACAACAGGCTATCTGCAGCCCTACGATCTACAGGCGCTACTCATGAAATGATCTTTGTTGATGACGGAAGTACAGACCATACACTTCCGCTCATAGAAAAAATTGCAGCGGAAGACCCTTTCGTAAAATTTATCAGTTTCAGCCGCAACTTCGGCCATCAGCCTGCTTTATATGCAGGCATCGAAAAAAGCACGGGCAAACACATCGTACTCATCGATGGCGACCTGCAAGACCCCCCGGAAGCCATTCCCGGGTTATGGAGTAAATTACAGGAAGGTTACGATACCGTATATGCGAAAAGAAAGCGCCGAAAGGGCGAATCAATTATTAAAAAGCTCACCGCCTCTTTTTTTTACAGGTTACTCAACAGGATCACATCTATTCACATCCCGGTAGATACAGGTGATTTCAGGATATTTAACAGGAATGTAGCTACAGAACTGATGAAGATGAACGACCACCACAAGTTCCTGCGTGGCCAGATTGCCTGGCTGGGTTTTAAGGAAACGGCCCTTTTTTACGACAGGGAAGAAAGAAAGCGGGGCAATACCGGTTTCGGATATGCGAAAATGTTCCGCTTTGCATTTGATGGCATTACAGGGTTTTCCAATTTCCCTTTAAAATTCGCCAGCATCAGTGGCATCATTGTTTCCTTACTTTCCTTTTTCCTGATATTGTATGTACTATGGGCCAAATTGGTACTGGGCCAAACCATATCAGGCTGGGCTTCCATTATGGTGGCCGTTTTGTTTTTGGGCGGCATTCAGTTGCTGAGTGTTGGGATTATTGGCGAATACATCAGCCGGATCAATGACAATGTTCGCAACCGCCAGTTATATGTTATCCGCAAATCAAATATAGAAAACCGGCTACCTGACGCCCCTTAACAGGTATTGCCCGCCAAAAGGCACCCAACCAAACTTATGTTCATGCCGGATCAATGAAGATAAAATGCCTTTACGGGGGAAGAACAGGATGTATTTGCTTTGGATCTCCCTGAATGCAGATTTCTCTAACATCTTTCTGCTATAAGAAGCCTTCAGGAGTTTCGCATCTTTATCAAAAGGGCAGGTATTCACCAGGTAACGCGTAACCGGGTTCCATGGGTTGTGTTCAAAAAAATACAACCTACCGCCTGGTTTCAGTACACGGTAAATTTCATTAATCATTTGTGCATGGTGCTCAAACCTAACATGATGAAAGACGGCGGCCACAAAAACAATATCAAAACAGGCGTCTTCAAAAGGGATGGTATGGCCGTTGTAATGCGTAAAAGATGCACGAGGAATGTTTTTCTTTGACGCCTCTTGTATGCTTTTTTCTGAAACATCAATCCCTTCAACCATCATAGCGGGAAAATACTTCTGTATAAACACCTCAGTAGCGCCATCGCCACAGCCAAAATCGAGTACGCGGCAGCGTTGATTGGTTTCATACTCCCCCATAAGCTGCACTTTGTGCTCAGCAAAATAATAACTGTCGGCCCCACTCCATTTTACATTGCTGGTATGAATGCTCCGGTAATCACCTGCATACTTATCAAAATCATCAAAACTTCTTTCAGCCATATTTTGTAAAACTGTATTTTTAGGCAATGCAAGGATACATAAAATCAAAAAAAGCAAAGATTAAAATGCTGTTGTTTTTTTTCTTTGTGCTCCTGCTTGCATATTTACCTGTTGGGTCCTTTCTATTCTTTCTCAAAAATGACGCTTTTAATGGTTATTACCCCGCAAAGTATTTTATCAGCGAAAGCCTGTCGATTGGTGAAATTCCCTGGTGGAACCCCTATATCAACTTTGGTTTGCCACAATATGGCGACATGAACAGTGGTTTTTGGAGCCCTGTAACATGGCTGATGGCCTTAACATTCGGATACAGCCCCTACAGTTTCACCATTGAGCTCCTATTCTACCTATTCGCCGCCGGATGTGGCATGTATGTGCTTTGCAGGTCGTACAAACTTTCTACAACCGTTTGCTTTATCAGCGGAACTGCGTTTATGTGCAGTGGTTATATGACAGGCCATTTGCAACATTTCAACTGGATCAGCGGCGCGGCCATTCTCCCGTGGTGCCTATGGGCTTTTAACCGATTACAAAAACGGCCCTCTTTTAAAAATATTATCCTTTGCGCCTGCATATTCTATCTATTTGCTGCTTCAGCACACCCTGGCCTTATCATTGGCGGGTTGTACTTTTTTATTGCATACATCATTTTTTATTTTTTCAAACACCATCAGGAATCTTCGCCATCTTTCAAAAGAAAATTCCTGATCAGGAACAGCAGCTTGTTGCTGATATTGCTGATACTAAGTGCAGGGATGATCATGGGGTATGCCGACATCCTCCCTCATATTACCCGCGGAGAAAAACTGAGCAATGAATCGGCCATGGCCAACCCGGTAGCTATTCAGAACATTATCTCTACATTGTTGCCAATGTCTGTGATGAAAAATGACGCTTTTTTTGCCAGTGATATTTCGATGAGAAATTTTTACATCGGGCTGGTACCTCTGTTGTTTTACTTTACAGCTGCCTTTGGAAATAAATCGAGGGAACAATTGTTTTTCCTCATAACCGGTATTGTATTTTTTCTGCTCTCGCTCGGAGGGATTTTCAAAATTTTTTCTCACCACCTGCTTCCACTGATGAGCTATGTAAGGTTAAACGGAGAGTTTGCCGTTTTTTCTTCATTGAGTATGATATTGGTGGCAGCATTTTCGCTTGATAATTATATTAGATCCAAACCTTCCTTTTCGGGCTCCCTTAAAAAAACCGCGATTGTTTTTGAAACAATATGCTGGCTGGCTCTTGGTGCAGGAATTATCGGGTTGTTGATAAGTAAGGATGGATTTGTTTTTCAATTGAATCATATACTTGATGTACCCGGCATTGGAAATAAACTGAAAAACCTGGTAGACAGTATCAGTTTTTACGATACCCTTTGGATGCAGGCGGGCATACAGCTCCTGCTGTTCAGGGCAATCAATAAAAGCCTCCGCCATGCGCAACGCAGGAGGCTGCTTAAACTGGTTGTCATTGAAATGATCATTGCCACATTGCTCAATATTCCATTCACGGGTGTTGGAAAAGCTTCTGTAAGAGATGTTGAACTGGTTCTCAATAAAGCGCCTTATGGCCTACCAATTCCGCTGATGAACCCGATTGCCGAAAACCCAATGATCAATACCGAACAGGCTGCACTCACGGGCGATTGGAGTTTTTACAATAAACAACCCGGGAATAAATACTATGCGTTTTACCCAGTTCGGCTGAAAAATTCTGACCAGGTGTACAAGGATACTGTGAGTATTTTTGCACACAAGCCATTTCTTTTCAGCAATACCGACAGTAATGCAAACAGCATTAGTATCATGGAATTTGATGGCAATAAGATTGAACTATCTATAGATTGTGGAAGCCCTGATACATTAACGTACCAGCAGAATATTTACCCACATTGGAAAATAAGTGTAAATGGGGAACAATTGAATCCTATCAAAGGCCGTGTATTTCTTTCCGTGCCCTTACAAAAAGGGAAAAATTTCGTGTCGTTTAATTTTGAACCGGCCCTCATTGTGAAAGCGATGCAGTTGAGTGGTTTGGCGCTGGCCATTTGTACCGTCCTGCTGATCACACTCCTGTTTAAACGGCCTTCCCCTTCATAGCTCCGGCAATTGCCTGGTCCATGATTCGTTCTGCATATGGCCTCGAAATATTGTTGAGTTCTTCAATTTTTCCCTGGATGAGGTTTTTATCTTCCATGGTAATGGCCATCTGAAGCGCCTGCATAGCGGAAGCTGTTTGCAACAGTTCTTCCTGTAACAATAATGAAGCATTCTTTTGCAGGAACCGTTCGGTGGTTTTAAGCAACTGCTCCCCTTCGGTACGTGCTTCTGTAAGCGCCCTGAGGGCAATATCATCACTGGCATGGGTAATTGAATCCATCAGCATTTGTTCAACCTGTTCATCTGTGAGGCCATATTGGGGTTTAACTTCGATGCTTTGTTCTACTCCACTGCGTATCTCCCTGGCCGTTACCGTTAAAATACCATCTGCATTGATCAGGAAGCCCACTTCAACTTTTGGAAGCCCGGCTGGCATGCCTGGTATATTGCTGAGATTAAACGCTGCCAGCTTACGGTTGTCTTTCACCAGGTCCCTTTCTCCCTGGAACACACTGATACGCATAGACGATTGACCGTCTACCTGCGTAGTATACTGCCGGCTTGCTTTGGATGGTATTTTTGCATTCCTTGGAATCAATACATCCATCAGGCCGCCAGCTGTTTCAATTCCTAAACTAAGGGGTGTTATATCGAGCAGCAGCACATCCCTGTTATTTCCGGCCAGCACATCGGCCTGGATGGCGGCCCCCAAAGCCACTACTTCATCGGGGTTCAATTCATCATGTACTTTCTTCCCAAAAAAATCGCTTACCATTTTCTTTACCAACGGCACCCTTGTACTGCCCCCTACCATTACCACATTGTCGATAGCAGAAACCTGTAAGCCGGCATCTTTTAGTGCAGCCTTGCAAGCGTTGATTGTTTTCTGAACAAGGGGCTCAATCAATCCTTCCAACGACTCCCGGCTAAGCATAAGCGAAAATTCACGCAAACGACCTGAGAATATGTCATGAATTGACAAATATTTTTTGGCTGCTTCTGCTTTCAGGCGCAACCCCTGGAGCAGTTCTTTGTCATTCAGCAGGTTTGATTCATTCAAAGAAAGGTCTGCCATCCACTTGTTTACAATGGCCCTATCAAGATCATCTCCACCCAGGTAGGTATCGCCATTTGTAGAAAGCACTTCAAAAATCCCACCTGCCATTCTCAATATAGAAATATCAAAAGTTCCACCTCCCAGGTCATATACTGCGATGAGTTGTTCCGGTGCATCTTTTTTCACGCCCAGGCCATACGCCAGGCTGGCTGCTGTAGGTTCGTTGATTATGCGCAATACATCGAGTCCCGCCAGTTTCCCTGCATCCCGGGTGGCCTGGCGCTGTGCATCGTTGAAATATGCAGGCACCGTTATGACGGCTTTGTTTACGGGTGTTTTAAGGATATGTTCGGCCCGTTGTTTTAATTCCTTTAAAATGTATGACGACAATTCAATGGGGGAATAAAATTTATCGCCTACCTGTACTTTTACCAGGCTATCGCTATTGTCGTCTATTACCTTGTAAGTAAAAAAAGACGCATTGTTTTTGACGTCAGCGTAACTTTTCCCCATGAGCCTTTTGGCCGAAAAAACCGTTTGTTGAGGTGCAGTTTCCAGGTATGCTTTTGCAGCTTCTCCAACAATTACGTTTCCATAATCATCAAAATAAATTACAGAAGGGACCAGCGAGCTGCTGTCATGTTCTTTCAATGCCAGTGGCATGTTGGTTTGTGGATGAATAATTGCCACGAGGCTATTGGTGGTACCCAGGTCGATCCCTACGATCATTTCATCCTGTTGAAGGCTTCCGGTTGCAATGTTGATGCCGATTTTTGCCATGAACTCAATTTGCTGCAAAGGTAAATACAAAAAGGGCTGCCCAAAAAAGAGCAGCCCCCGGATCGTTTACCAAAAAGGAAATTTCTACCGCATCAGGTACATTTTTCCATATCCTTTGTTGAAGTATTTATCTGTATTGTCGCCATCGGCCCTGTACTTATCCAAAGATTTACCATTGAGATTAGTTAATACCCTGTATATGTATACGCCATTGGCCAGTTTTTGTCCGTACATATCTGTACCATCCCACTTAAACTCGGTGATGTTCCTGCCAATATGGATGGGCCCCAATTCATCTTTTGTGATCTCCCTAACTACTTTACCGGTTATGGTAAGGATTTGAATGCGCATATTTTGTGGCACTTCACTACCTGTAACGGTAAATACAAATGCCGTAGAAGTAGTAAACGGATTCGGATAATTCAGCAGGTTTGATATCATTGGTTTGTTGATCACAGAAAATACGATCCTGTATTCAAGCTCACCGGCTTTGTTTCCTGCAGCATCTTTTCCGGTAACAATCAGTTCATACTCGCCGTCTTCGGGGAAGTAAGGCATAAAGTCGATCGTGGCCGCATTTTCACCGGTAGCCAGGTTGGCCGGGGTGAATCGCATGGTATCGCCGAAGTAGTAGGTATGCAAACTTTGGTCGGGGTACCTCACCTGCAGGCTAATAGATGAAGTGTCCCTGATTTCAAGGA
>JBPOHG010000115.1:0-5625 GCA_052035835.1 Bacteroidota bacterium
ATTTTAATGGCTCAATCCGGGTTGTGAATTGCTTTCAATTATTCAAGTAACTTAGTTCTTCGACAACTTCAAAGCAATTTGACCGCAACTAATCCCAGTTGTGAATTGCTTTCAATTATTCAAGTAACTTAGTTCTTCGACAACTGGTTTCGCTGAAAGGCAGTACTGTAAAGGGTTTGAGTCGAATGACAGGATGAAAAAACGGGTTCGAAACCCGTTTTTTTAATCCTATTGATACGTTTTTATTCATCGCACTAAAACATTTCCAACTGTTGTACCGGTGGGGCTGTTTCCGCTGGTTTTTTTCCGTAAAAGATCTCCATCATCCCAAATTGCTTGTCGGTAATACACATGATCCCAACATGGCCTTTCTCGGGCAATAGCTTTTTTACCCTTTTTATATGCACATCTGCATTCTCGCGGCTCGCACAATGGCGCATATAAATGCTGAACTGGAACATTTGAAAACCGTCTTTTAGTATGTTTTTCCTGAACAGGGCATGGATACGCCGGTCTTTTTTAGTCTCGGTAGGCAGGTCAAAAAATACAAGCACCCACATAATACGGTATGCATTTAAGCGGTGATACATTCGATGATTTTCCGGCAGTGTTTAAATTGTAAACTCCGGGTACAAAATCTTACGTTGTTTCCCTTCGAAACATTTTGCGAGTGAAGCAGTGGTTTTCTGGATGGCTACCATCAGCGGGCTTTTTTCACCATTTATTGTAACATCCATGGCCGGAATAGACAACAGTTCTTTTTTCATCCCCGGCGTAAGCTCAAGGAAACGGCCATTGAGGTTCACGATATGCACCACCAGCTTATCTACAAAAGGGCGGTAAGGTTCCATAACATCATCTGCAAGGCAATAGGCATTGTATTGGTTGCGGTGAAAAATGCCCAGGGTTGGTAAAAGCCCGCTAGCTACCAGGCTTCGGGCAACTATGGCTCTCAGTATCGCATAGCCATAATTGAGCAGGTTATTGGGGGGATCCCCAAATCGGTTTCTTTTAAATTCGGGGAAAATTTCAAATAGGTTTTTCCAGTAATAAACCGCAGCGATGGCTTCCTGGTTATCGCTGTCCCCGCTTTTTACATCTGCAGCCATTTTACGGAGATTCTTCGCAGGCACGCGAATGCTTTCGAGCATACTTGCCTGGTTGCCAATTTTTGCAGCAATGGTTTGCTGCCAGAGCTGCTTCTTTAAGGGGGCTGATGCCTCCTGTTGGGCCTGGAATTTCTGTGATTGAAGGTTATTGCCATCCAGGTTCAGCAACAGGCCGGTGGGGTGGTGGCTATGGTCGCAGGTAATCAGGGCCGTGTTATTGGCAAGGAGTTTGGCCATCAAAGCCTGCGTGATGGTAATCTGCTGATGATCAAGAATGAGTACGCCAATATCTTCAATTGGCAGGGTTTTCGTTTCGCCTGTTTCTGCACTTTCAAATACCAATTGCTCCTGGTTGGTTTTGAGGTATGCAGGGTTGCCAAAATAAAGAGTACGTTTAATCATAATAAAAGTATTTTCAACTAAATATTATTCAGCGATTAACTTTAATACGTCTTTTCAATATTCCCAAGTCTGTTTACATTTAATTTAATACAATTCTCTTTGATCATAGTGCCATCAATGCTCCTCTCCATTTTATTCAAGGCTGAAAATTCAACCTTATTTAGAATTGTAATTGCAATATCATTTCTGACAAAAAATATTTGAGATCCGGAAAAACTCACAACTTTATAAATTGTTTTCGGGAGGATGTTCAAAAAATCTGGTTTATATGTTTTTGAAGGATTATTTTTTTCTTCTTCTGCCGGAACATAAACCAAATCATTGGGGGATAAATAAAAAAGCAACTTATCTCCCTTCTCATTTACAGTTGGTACCGATTCAAGCCCTTGTTGCTGCCTTTCTATGACAATATTTAATGGAATAGTTTCGTAATTTCTTTTATTGTTGCTGTCTTCATAAATCGCAAAGAACAAATTCGTCCCTTTGGCGGCTTCTGCGTATTTAAAGCGTTTATTACCAGATTCTCCGATGTTAAATTTATTCCCTAATGGCTCATAGGTTCTGAATTTGAAAATCGGCTGATGGGGGATACCTTCATTTAGCACAGTAATATGCTTGTTCATCTCTTCAATCCCTTCAGGAGTAAATGCCAATTCATTCGCTGGGATTTCTTTGCCTTTGTCATTAAGTATGCCTCTGTATTTTTCCAGGTGTGCCAACAAAATCTTTTGTATGCCTGTATCTGTAATGGTTTCCCTAATTCTTTTTTCATCAAAGCTAATATCTAAGCTAACCCTCGTTGCTACATTTTCAAAATCGGTGTAGCGGACGTCAACCTTCGATACATCTTTACTCATCCATTTGAAATCAAGGCCCTTAAAATGGGAAAGTATTTTTTTCTTGTCCATACCACCCGATTGTAGCGCCTGTATTTCTTTCCGTAGCTTTTTATCAGCAATGCCGGGGATTGTATCCAATGCTGAATTGAAAGAAACTGTTTTGATTTTTTGAAGCTGCACTTTGCCAAATACCGTGTCTTTGTGCATTGGTTTTCTGATTGCCCAATTTGTATTCCCCGCTTGTTGCACAAGCTCTTTTTTCATAATTCCATCAGTAGCTATCCATTTAGAAGATTTATTAACTGCTTTATTGATAACTCGCAGGTTTTGTTTAAAACTTACAATGATTTTTTCAAGTGATTCCTGTGCTTCTTTGGTAAAACTTTCCCATGGCTTAATGAACTCCCTGGGTATATCCCTGGTTATTGTTTTGCCTGTAGACGGATGTTGATAGCTAACCCGCTCATAATTTCTTAGCATTCGGTTTAAGTCATACCTTTTCTCTGATTTTGCATAAGTATTATTGAGCAGATTGATGTGGTTTCTAGTAACACAAGCTATAACAAGTGCGTCTAACGCATGATGCCGATGATCTATCCTCTTTTTTGAAAATCCTGCAGCATTTTCTAGCGGCACGGTTGGCAAATGCTTTTGATGGTTTTCATTCCAGGAAGTAAAGTTCGTAGAACCGGTTAGCTGATTTAGCCTGATAAACCGGGGTAAGATAATTTCATTCCAAACCTGCGACAATCCCCAATCCTGTTTGAGTTCCTGGGTAATTTTTCCATTTCCCAGCAGGAGATTTTTTGAATTTACTCCATCATCATTGTTATTTTCTCGTACAATACTCGATAGTATGCCCGAAATAAACTTACTGATATACCGGGTATCATTGAGTTGCCGTTCAATCATGTGATCGGGAATATCTTCCATGAGCAAACGTGACCTCTTGCCCTTATTTTTTGCATAAAATTGCTTAACCAGTTCTTCAAATGCCTCGCCTTTTAAAATCGTAACCTCTTTTCCTTTCCCTGTTGAAACAATTTGTCCGCCATGGTTTTTAATAAATTCATAGGCGAGCTGATTGTCTTTTAGATGATTAACTGCAGCTTCACAAATAACTTTATTGCCAAAACTATCGTCGAAATACCTGCTTTGCGGAATGATATGTTCTATCTCATAATCCGGTGTAAATAGCTTGTTAAGAGGGATGATTTGCCCTGTGTATGGTGAGCGGTATTTTTGTTCAAGCCATAACTTGTATTTTTTTAGATCGGAAGTAGATGGCTGCGCTGTTTTGCTGATCTTTAAAATATCATCAGAAATGTTTTCTTCAGCGTTCAGAACAGCTTCTTCATAAATTTTAAGTATCTCCTGTTGCATGGGAGAGTAGGGACGCACATTTTGTACTTGTTGGTCATGTACAAGGTCTGCGAGCAGGGCTTTAATACGCAAATTGGTATTTTCATTTTCAGTAACAATGTTTGTAAGGCGCTTGCGTTCTTCCGCAGTTTTTTTCATTTCCCTTGCTAATTCAATGTGGATTTCATGAAAGTAGTCTTTAGTGCCATTTCCAAATTCCTGCCAGATGTCTTTAACAACCCTTAAAGTTTCCGTGATCACCTGCTCTACTATGGGATTACGCAGAGAATGTTGACGAAATGAATGGAGGTAGGATTCCAGGTCTGCAACACTGTTCCATTTCTCGGCAGATCCTGCTTCAGAATGCCGGTCATAGACGATATACTGTGCTAACCACAAGGGTAATCCCTGAAAATCTGATGCTATTTTGAGGTTGATGGCCTTATTCCTTACACGGTCTTTGATGCTTTCATCATACTCGGCATTAAGGATTTTTGAAATTCTATCTTTGGTATGAACATCAATACCATCCGCATCCCAGTATTTCCCCATTCTCATGAGGGCCAGTAGTTTTTTTATTGCTTTTTCAGAAAATGAACCGTATTCATTTCTAAAGGGAGGGAATTTTTTAAATGCCTCAATAAACCCATTGGTATCCAGCCCATTTTTTTTAGCAAATGTTTTTAAAGCTTTCTTTTCAAAATCTTCTTTATCAGTTACCGAATAAATAATATGCCATAGTTGTAATTCTCTTTCTTTTGTAAGAAAATCAGGCGGGCAATGATTTACTTTTTCAAGCCTGCTCTGCAAGAGCGAACGGGTTTCATTGCAAGGGTAAGTTTTATCTTCTACATAATTCCACCTGTATTTCTCAGCTTCCTGGCTAAGGGATTTACCTTTGAACCCTTTCCTTTCGAGCAGGTACCTCATCAGGGGTTTCTGCTGAATGTCTTTCTTATGCATCAGGAAATCAAATAAGCTTTCTATTTCTTCAGTGCTTTTCAGAAACTCATCAGTTACATTCAGGTCGTTTTCTTTGCGGTAGATAGACAAGTTTGATATCCATTGCCAAATCCTGAATTCCTGGTAATATGGATTTGATTTTGGAATGGCTTTCAGGAATTTTTGATGCAGCACGCCCGACTCATCTTTGAAAGTTCTGTATTCGAATGAACAATTACTGATAGAAGATTTCTGGCTTTTCAATGGCCGCTGATAAAAAATGATGTCATTTACAAATAGATGTGTGAAGTCTTTCTTTTGAAGCAATTGTTCATGCGCCAGGTTGTTTTTATATAATTCTCTTATGCAATCATTAAAGAGATCTATATTTCTCAATTCTTCATGAAACTCTTTTTGTTTATTGAGGATATCAATTAACTCCTCTTTATAAAATCTTCGTTCAATCGTTCTTACCAGTTTCCCTTTAATTTTTTGCCTGGGGTCTTTCAATAAGCTATCATATATGTATGTGCCTACTTTTTTTCCTTCTTTAATAATATCATGTTCAGTTTTCTTTTTTCTTAGCGTCCAGTCTTCCTCACCCGGAGCTCTAAAACTTCTTTTCTCTAGTCCATCTTTATCTTTCTTAACAGTGCCGTCTTCATTAAGATCCGTGGTTACAATAAAATCCCGTGTTTTCCCAATCCAATCCTGTAAGGATATTTTAGATGATCTTCTATAAGTCCATCCATTCTCAAGCATTACTGAATACCAGTTTTCTCCTTTGCTGTTTTTACTATCATCTGCTATTACATCAATTACTTTTAAAGAATAGAATTCAACAGATTTTTGTGGATTTTCTTCCGTTTCTTCCCCTCGCAATTGATAGTAGCCCCTTTTTTGATTAAAGTTGAGTATAATCCATGCAAGTTCCTCTTTGTTGATTTTTGCGGTTAAGGCTTTTTTTCTCA
>JBPOHG010000151.1:0-4277 GCA_052035835.1 Bacteroidota bacterium
TGAATGCTGGCCATTGGAATGATGGAGGATGACTTCTGCAATGGTATGCTCACTGATAATTTCAGATGAAATATCTGTACTGGCAGAGTGGATCATACAGCGGAAAAATTGAATGGGTTAGTAAGTATGTTAATAAGGAAAGATATAAAGGATTGTAATGAATCTAAAAAAACCTGTGCGATAGTTTTCAACAATTAGAATTCCATTATGGTAACAAACCCATTTCTTTATTTTCAACTACTTCATTACTCCATTTAATTTCATCCTTCCTGATTTTCCAAATGAATCCATCAAGTATATAATGGGTGAGCTGAGGCAATGCCAGTAGCGGCACTATAAAGTTGAGGAGTTGTTCATTGAAATGAATTTCGGGTAACCATCCGCGGGCAAAAATATTTCTATGTTCTTTCCAAACAGAAATATCCCATAGGCTTTCTTCAATAAAAGCCAGCGAAAAAATAATGAGCAGGAAAAGGAGAATGCCGTACCTGCCAAAAATAAAACCCAGGAAACGGCTTTGATATTGCGATTGAACCAGTTGTTTTTTTCCGTGAATCCAAACCAATGCCATATAGGGTATACCATGGCTTACCACATTGAGCAACGTAAAAGACATATCGCCGTTAAAGTATATGATACCAAAATACCAGGAAAGCGCTGTTCCAAGTATTACAAGTGTTTTGGGAATATTGATGTACCGGTTTTTAACCGAATGAATGCATACAGATATGACATAGATTAGCAGGAGGATATAATACAACCAGTTGAATAAACTGATGAAGCCCGGAGATTGAAAGAAATAAAAATCGTTTTCTATGAACCAGTTAAAATTCCTCGGCCCTTTTAAATGCCAGTATATGATCGGATACAATGTAGCGGCATAAATTACAATGGTATCAAGCCTTGAAAAAAAGGTATTGTGGGCTTCCTTCCGGCCGTACAACCGCATAAAGCCATATTGTTGCCGTATAAAATGAAAAACTGCGATATAAGCAAGTAACCGCCAAAAAAAATGGCTACCTATGCTGTACACTATCACGCCTGCTACAAATGAAAAAAACGGAATAGCGAATAAAATAGTTTTTTGTTTGCGCAATGCCTTGCGATCGAAGTAAGTGCGGTACAAAGTGGTGTACACATGGCCAACATCAATCAGGAGAATCATTACAACCCATCCGGTTACCGACATCTCATGTGTATTTGAAAAAGCTGCCGGAAAAAGCGCAATGATGGCAAGGCAAAGGAATGGCGGGAGTAAAATGAAAATGGTCTCAGTGACTTGCCCATATAGCCATGGTTGTTTAAATGTTCGGTTGTTCATGGCTTGTTATTGCTTGTTGAGCGATTATATTTTTTGCAGCATGTATGCCCTGATAAAAGGCTTCTTCAAAAATACTAATACCCGCCAGGTCGCTATGGGCAAATTGTATCCTGCTATGTGGGCTGTTAGATAGCCTGCCCCTTATTTCCCCGTGTATCATACCAGGTATAGGTTGTACCATGGCATGTCCCCAGATTTGAATATTTATTTCTTCAATAAATTGCCTGATATCGGGATGTATACATTCAAGGTCTTTTATAATTTTCTCGGTCCAATCCTCGTGTGTCCGGGAAATTGCATTTGTCCGTTCAATCGTAACACCGTTGTTTGTTAACGGAAGGTAGTAAGTGATATTCCTTTTATGATGATGTTGTTGTAGCAGCTGGTGGCTTGCATCCACATACCCAAGCGATTCGCTCCGGTAAATAACATTGTCCCAGGCAAAGTTGTTTTCTTCCAGATTGTTGGATGAACGCAGTAAAATGTTTGCCACCACCCAGGGTACATAGTGAAAATGGTCTTTTACCAATTGTTGCCTTTGGCTGTCTTTTAATAACCTGGCAGCAATGAATTGTGGAACAGCCAGGATGCAATAGGATGCTTTGGTAATGAACTGCTCTTTGCTATCATATTGTATCCATTGAATATCTATACCATCATCCAAAATAGTTACTGCGGTAGCCAATGCCCCAGTTTTTAGTTGTCCTGCTGCGCATTTCTTTTGTAGTTCATTTACCAGAAAACCGTTCCCTTCGGGCCATGTTAGTAAATCACTATGGGTTGCATTGGCCCCTTTTCCTTTACGGGAAGCAAAGTAATGAATCCCGGCCCATGCGCTAACATTGTTAACAGCGGTGCCAAAATCATCTCTGCAACAATAATTTACATACCAATGCAGGTATTCACCCTGGTAGTTGTTATTGAGCATCCATTGTTTCATGGTTACATTATCCAGTTCGGTGTAAAGCGGGTCTTTACTTGATTCATTTACCGGGATATCAAAGGCAAATTTTCCATCCTTTCCTTTCTCATCCCTCAATTGATCCATATGAGCGAGGAACTTTGAAATTTCTCTCCTACCGGCATCGGATACCATATGCTGGGGAATAATACCATCCTGCCATTTTCCATGTATAAACAGCCGTTCCTGCTGATCGTGGCAGAGCATATTTTCATTGTATACGGGTAACCCTGTATCGGGTTCATAACCGGTGATTGCGCTACATTCTTCTAAGAAACCGAGGTATTCTTTAAGGGTGTTATTGGGAATTGGGATATAATGTGCGCCCAACGGATAGGATGAAATTTCATTTTTCCCCGATGCGGCATTGCCTCCTGGAACATTTTCAAGGTCGAGAATTAAAAAGTCATTCAATCCTGCATTGTACAAAGTTCTAGCAGCAGATAAGCCGCTAATGCCGGCGCCGATAATAACCACTTTTTGTGGGGCGGTTCTTTCCGCCGGCGCTGTAATTTTTTCCTTGAGTAAATGCCCGAATGAGGCAGAGGCCCCTGTGATCCTGCCCCGGATTTTTTTCTTATGGTTGCATGACACGGCGGGGATATACAATGAAGCGGCAGCTGTAAGGACCGATTGTATAAATCTTGCTCTTTTCATTACATGTCAAGGTATTTTTCCCATTCATCTTCGAAATAATGCACGAGTGACTGGTTGTTGAGTTTGTTTATGCTGGGGGGCGAAGGGGCTTTCATGTCTTCCGGGAATACAAACATCTGAGAAACCGTAGACCTGTTTAAAAACCGAAGATGTGCAGGTAATTGGCCAAACCAGTTTCTGTTGGGCTCGTTCATAGCCATTATGTACCCCCATTCCCCAAATGAAGGGACCATATTATGGTAGGCCCGGGTATACAGGCCTGCAGAGCGAATGGTGGCATCTATGCACCAGAAACTCATAGGAGCAACCAATGGGGAAGTACTTTGAACAACAGCAACACCTTTTTGGGAGAGCGATTGCTTCAATAATTTGTAAAAGCTATTACTATATAATTTCCCAATTGAAAAATTAGAAGGGTCAGGGAAATCTACAATGATTACATCAAAAACCTCTTTGTTATTTCTGAGCCATAAAAAAGCATCATCGTTTACGATCTTAAGTGATGGGTGCAACAAAGACCGGTTGTTGAGCTGCAACAAAATTTCCTGCTTTGAAAAAAGCGTGGTCATGGCCGGGTCTAAATCTACTAAAACAATTTTCTTAATTCCGGGATACTTCAAAACCTCCCGTACAGCCAATCCGTCACCGCCGCCTAATACCAGCACTTGTTGGGGATGGTCAACAGATGACATGGCCGGGTGAACCAGTGCTTCATGGTATCGGTATTCATCGGCACTGCTAAACTGCAAATTCCCGTTGAGGAAAAGCCTGATCTCTTTTTTGTTTTTAGTAATCACCAACCTCTGATAAGGAGAGGCATTGGCATAAATCACCCGGTCATTGTAGGCAAGGGTTTCACTGTAGTTCATTAAACTGTCGGATAGTACAAAGGCTACCAACTGAATGATGATAATAATAACGGCAGAAAATTGCAGGCCCGAAGCTTGTTTAATTTCCTTTCTGAAATAATGGGCCAGGTACCAGCCAATGGCTACATTGAGGATACCAAAAAACAATGCAGTACGAATCAGGCCAAGGTGTGGAACCAACAATAAAGGAAAGATAAGAGAAGCAAGCAGGGCGCCAATATAATCGAATGTGAACACACGGCTAACCAGGTCTTTGAATTCGATCCTGTCTTTGAGGATCCTCATTAATAATGGGATTTCCAGCCCCACCAGCACGCCGGTAACAACAACAAAAGCATATAGAATGATGCGAAATGAATTTACAAGCGGGAAACAGATAAATAATACAGCCGCACTAAAACCTCCAACAACACCTACCAGTAGTTCAATCCTGATGAACCAGGAAAGAAGCTGTTTATCGAAAAACCGG
>JBPOHG010000206.1:0-15394 GCA_052035835.1 Bacteroidota bacterium
GATGCTATGTACCGCCCCGATAGCACGAGGGTAAGAATATGGTAAAATCTACTGGCTTTTTACTGCTTTCTTATTAACTTGTTGTTCATGAGAACAGCACTAAAGAAAGACGAAAAATTACTTTTAATCATAAGGCATCACTGGCTGAAACTGGTGCTGCCTTTTTTTATTTGGGTGGTATTGGGCATCTTGTCTGTTTTAATATTCGACACCTCAATTGCATTGCTCATTATCCTTATTGCAGGTATTTACCCATTGATCAGTTATTTTATATGGGTGCATAATATTTGGGCGGTTACCAACCTGCGTGTGATTGATGAAGGAGGTTTTTTTACAAGATATGCAAAGGAAAGTCCGCTCGATAAAATCAACAACATCGAATACGACCAGTCTTTTTGGGGCAGGATACTTGGGTATGGAGATGTTGACATACAAACTGCAGCTGAAATGGGTGAAACATCATACAAACTTATCCATCGGCCCAAATTGTTGAAAGATACCATCACACATGCGCAGGAAGAATACAAAGGATTACAAATTTCATCGCAGGCACAACAACTGGCCAAAGCAATAGCAGATCATAGCGCCGGTAATAAACCCTCCCCTCAACTCGTAGCCGATGAACTTAAAAAATTATTTGAATTGTTACAGGCGGGTGGCATCAGTGCAGAAGAATATGAAGTACAGAAAAGGAAATTATTGGGGTAATATTTCCTGCTGGGAAATAAAAGTATCTGGTGATTGAGTTAGAGACATCTTCTAATAATTCTTTTAAGCCGTAAAGGAATCATAGGATTCTTATCATACAAGTCGTAAAATCTTTCAGTTTTACCAGAACCAAGCTTGTTGGTAAAGAAAAGCCTGTTAAAGTAGGTTTAACCAAAAAAAACGTATTAGTCGAAAATTTCCATTGCAACATAAGTTGAGAAGCACGATTTATTAGTTCAACATTTAAAAATGTGTATTATGTCTAGGCTAATCCTTGATTGTCCCACTTAATTTATGGGGATCTGTATCTACAAAATCATCACCCAAAAAATTTGAACTCATTTAATTTAGACTTAAAATCTTTATCTGGCAAATTATTCACAATAACAACTCCATCTTTTATATACTTGTAACATCCCATAAGAACTTCATCATGAATCTCACTTAAATTAATGAATAAATTACTTTCTTAATCTATATAGTACGTAAGCTATTACCGGAGACCTACTTCATTATTCCAAAAAAATTATCCAGTATTGGAAGTGTAATACATATACCGACTGGCGGCACCTGAGCGGCTGGCTTCATACCAAAAGCCAGCAGCGATATCGACAATAAAATAATAAATGAAGTTCTCTTTTTATACAGGATTTAAACCAACCTCCCTTTTGCCCAAAAATCAGCCTACTTACCGCTATTTGTTGAATCACTACTGTTTCACTAAAACAATATTTTGAGGCAAGGTAAAACCAGGAACAGTCGGACTTACAACAAAGCCACTTCTACGAGTAATAATCCACTGAATAGAAAAGACAGGGGCGTTCGCATTCAACTCAACATTTAAATAGTGCGTATCATGTTTCAACCTGTCGGCAACATTACCCCGCAATTTATTTAAATTCGCACCAAGCCTATCAAATTTCAACACTATCGGACCAATTTTATTTTCACCCAACTGAATAAATTCAGCCAAATTATCCTCAATCAATTCGCCTTCCTTTATATACTTATAACAACCCAGAATTACATCCTCATGATAGTCTAAATTACTATAGTAATAATTAACTTTCTTAAACTGTACAACAAGTGAATTAGTACCGTTTGTCCAAACCCAAGTACCAACAAAATTATCCAGTGATGGATGTGTAATATTTGCCCCTGGAGCAGGAATTTGGCCACGAATTTGCGTACAGCAAGAAGAAAGCAAAATGAAAAAAGAAACAAAAAGACTTTTCATTGTAAAATATTTAATTACAGACTGAAGAAATAACTTGGGAATTATGATTGCCTAAAGTAAGTTCAGAAAAAGAAGTAAAAGAATTATTTGATTTCAATAAACCAATCCCAGCATTTGACGAAATCATGATTTTAAGAAATTGTAACTCTGCATCAATACTCGATGTATTAGAATTTATAAAATCTTCAAATTGAAAATCTTTTTTCCGCGTTTGTTCATCCAAATAGTCTTCGTAAAATTTCTTAAATGAATCCAAGTCCTGAATAGTCATAAAATATGAATCTCCATTTTTAGTAGTAACTCCAAGAACGAATTTTGTCACATCGGTTATCGGTTGCCCAGTACTTGGATTTACTGCTGTAACAGTTTCATACGCTGAACTTAAATCATCGGGCGAAAAAATTGGGAGCGTTCCCGAGCCGGGATGCGTATGAATATAGCCATTCATTCCTTGAATTAAACTGATATTCACACTTGGATAATCAGTCTAATTAAATTCAGGGCCAATTTGTTTGTCAGGATATACTCCTTGATCATTAAACCTGTAGGCAGATTCATGGTTTGTATTTGGATTCATGGCTTCATTCCTTAATTCGGTAAAATAATATCTCATGCCGGGGTTAGAAGCAAAAGAAGCCACTTTTGCACAGGGCGAGGGCATCGGGTTGGGCTGCCAACCTCCACCAGGCCCGGGAGGGGGGCAAGGTGGTAGAGGCTCGGGATCAATAGCTTCAGGAACGGGGGCATCCGGATTACAAGGGTAATAGGGAGGTATACTTGGGCCACTTCCACCACCACCGGTATTTGAAGGGCCTCCAAAAATGGGGATCCCACCTCCAATAGGCCATGTTGGCAACCCGCCTCCACCACCACCACCGGTATTGTACACGATATCATAACAGACATCATTGCCGCAGGCACTACAAGTTTCCCAATCCGTACAGCCACCTGGCCCACATGAACAGGTTGAACTCAATGCATACTCATTTGGTACTCTCCAACAAACTGTGGTCATGGTGTTCCCTGTGTTATTTTGTACCTATTTCATCAATACTTCACTTATTTGATGAGAAACATTAATCACGTCAGGTGAAAAGATGTCCTTGTCCAGAATATCGAATTTTGTATGACCGAAAATTTTAAAATCAAATGCCATAAAAAATAAAGTATAACTCTTTGCCGTGACTGTTGAGTTATCTCCTTCATAAGGATAGTTCTTATAATCTCTTGCCAAACTATAACTTAAACTATTGCTGTCATTAATTATTGCTCTTACAAATCCATTTGTGCTTTCTCCGTTCTCGATTACAAAAGGAATATAAATAAGTGTAGGCTGAACAACAGAGTCTATATTAGATGTTGACTGAAGATTCTTTGCAGATGACGATATGATAGCCTTATCCCATACCGGGAAACCATTATCCTATGCGAACTGAGGTATAAAAGTACGTATGTTATTTCTCCTCTGCATTTCTAATGCGACTTGTATAACTTTACTATCAGTACCAGCAGGAAGATGAAAGAATTTTTCAGTAACATTTATATGTATATTATTACCATCTGAATTCAATTCATCTTTAATACAAGACCCTAATAGTACAAAAGCTAGAAACAAACCAACAGGAACCTTCATAAGCAATTTTATTAATCTGTATAACTTAACTGTATTCTGAAAAAAAGCATTTCGGTCACTAAAATTCAAAAATTTAAAACCCACTTATCAAATAGTCAAATGCTTCAACATGCTATCGAACAATCATTCAACTTTGTCACAATAAATTAACTGGCTGCTTTCTTACCACATGCTAAAAAAAACGAAACAACAATTGAATGTTTATAGCATTACTTCAAAACTCAACTACTAAGTATGCTGAAATCACTTATGAAAATGAATTTAAATAATTTTAGGATCGGAAAATCAATATCCCCATTTTTGTTAATAAGTAAGTCGTTTAATCCACAAAATAAATGCCTACTTTTTTCATTTCAATTGCTGTAGCCTTAAATTCAGATGCAACAACCATCAACACACTGGTGCTGAATATAAATCTATCAGGCATGTTACTTTCAAACATACCATGCAACTTACTCCAGATTATAAATCTTCATAATGTTAGCTAGAATTTCTTTGAAATTGATTTTCAAATCAACCAGTTTGCCGGTACGAACATCAAATACCCAGCCCTGTACTGTTAAACCTCTTTCTTTATACGCCCTTTGAACCACGGCTGTTTTAATTACGTTGATACATTGTTCCTGTACGTTCAGTTCTACCAGCCTGTCGAACCGCTTTTGTTCATCGGTGATTGCATCCAGTTCATCCAAATGCATCCGGTACACATCCCTGATGTTGCGGAGCCATGGGTTTAATATGCCAAGGTCTTTCGGTTGTAAAGATGCTTTGATACCCCCACACTCATAATGCCCGCACACCACAATATGTTTTACTTTTAAATGAGCAACCGCATAATTGATCACACTCATCACATTGAGATCGATAGATACCACCATATTGGCTACATTTCGGTGAACAAACAATTCACCCGGCTGCATGCCCATCAGGTCTTCTGCAGTTACACGGCTATCGGCACATCCTATATATAATATTTCAGGGGATTGGCCTTTGGCCAGATCGGTAAAATAATCCTGGTTGACAGATAGTTTTTCAGCGATCCATTTTTCGTTGTTGTCAAATATTTTTTTAAAATCCATAGTAAAGGTATACATGTTACATTAAAAATCCATTGGTTGCAGCAATGGGCTTTGGGATTTCCTTTTCGCCCAGCATTTCTCTCAAATCAATTTCAATATTTCTTGCGATTGAAGTAATGGGAACATCATTGTACGTTCCTTCAAATGGGTTCTCCGAATAATCGCCGATCATTTCCATCAGGAAGAAAACCCAGGTAATAAGTGCAGAAAATGGGATAGTGAGCCAAATTGCACCAGGTGAAGCAGTTTTAAATATATTGATTAACCCAAAAGGGATTAATGCAGAAAAGATCAATGATATCCAATTTGCAACAGATGCATATTGCCGTGGAAAAGGAAAATTTTTGATCCGTTCGCTCCTGCCCTGGTCTGCATAGAATTCAGCTATCAGTTTATGAAACTCCATATGCCTCAAATCATCAAAATAATGCTGGTTCCTTAATTCCTGTAAACGGGTAGCTTGCTTGTGCAATATTTGTGCTGCCATATTGCTCTTCCCTTTATAGAGGTTAAATTCTTGTTCACATAAAATCTCTTTTATCTCTACTTCCAGGTTCTCGAAATAAGATTCACAGATATGAGGAACATATAAACCTCTCACCCGTAATTCCTGGTGTTCCCATTCACGGGATAGCCGTAACTGGTAGCGCAATGAAGTAAGCCAGGCAATATGCCGGTACAGCATTTCCTCTTTCAGCTTTTGAGCATTTTCACCCTGTATAAAACTACAAACGGCGGCACCAAATGCCCTCGAGTTATTTACAATACCGCCCCAGATTTTCCTGGCCTCCCAGGTACGGTCATAACTGGCATTGTTTTTAAAGCCCAGGTAAAAGGCAACGGCAATACCCAATACGCTCAACGGCTGCCAGTTAAGCGAAATATCAATCAGATGGTATTCTTGTAATAAGAGATAAATACAAACAATTAACAGTGCATACAGCAATCCATATAAAAAGGGCTTTTTACTCCAGTTAAATGTCATCCAAAAACCATATCGCCTGCGAACGTACATACAAATTGCTTTTTTAAATAGTAATATCTTAATTAAATATAAATCAGAAAATATAAATCAAAAGTAGAAAGTGTACAACTGCCAGGAAAATCTGGTCGGTAAGAAAATATTTAGAATCCTGTCATTTCGATTCCCAGTCCGGGATTTGAGCTATAATTGATTTTACCAAAATCGTATCCAATGCCGGTAGCGATATCTTCTGCGAGCAAGAGCGGACCGTCCATATCAATATAATCGGCCATCGGCGCCAATTGTGCAATTGCGGCCGACCCCAGCGTAGATTCATTCATGCATCCGATCATAACCTTCAATCCCAACTCACGTGCTTTTTGTATCATCCTCCGAGCTGGTGTTATGCCACTGCATTTAGTGAGCTTGATATTGATCCCATGAAACAGCGTTGCACAACCTGTTACATCCTTTTCAAAAACACAAGCTTCATCGGCAAACAACGGAAGTGGCGATTGCCGGTATAATATTGCCATTCCCTCCCTGTCATCTTTGGCAAGCGGCTGTTCTACGAGTTCCACTCCCAGTGATTGCAACTGAGGTATCTTCTGCAATGCTTCTTCCAATGTCCACCCCGCATTCGCATCTACCCTAAACACTGCATCGGTTTGCTTACGCAATGCTGCTACCGTTTCTATATCTCCGGGCATACCCACTTTGATTTTGTACACAGGCCATGGCCGCTCTTCCATTTTTTTTATCATGGTAGCGGTTTCATCTATCGCAATCGTATAATCGGTTACAGGAGTTTTTGAAAGGTCTAGGTTCCACAATTGATATAAGGGCTGCTTTTTCAATTTGCCATATATATCCCAGCCGGCCATATCCAACGCACAAACAAGAAATGAATTGTCGGGGAACAGGTGGTGCAGGTAATGCCAGTACCGCTCGGGGTCTGAAAATGAAAACTTCTCAACAAGCTTTCGCTTGGCTTCCAGGTCGGCCACCATTTTTTCTACAGGGATATGGTAATAACTGATGGCAGGCGCTTCCCCATATCCCTTCACCCCAAAATAATCGAGCTCTACTACAAGAGAAGGCTGGTGTGTTTTGGTACCTTTCGAAATGGTAAAAGGATACCTGAAAGGCAATGAATACGTTTTATACGAAAGCTTCATCATATACTAACGGCGGCCTGTATCCGCAATCATAGACTCCAGTGTTACAGAAAAATCTTTCTGCTTTAGGAGGAATTCGAGTGTTAGGTGCATGCGGTAATTCCAGTAATGGTTGGGATCGGCCGGTATATTGATCCTTTCTTCAGAAGGTTTCTCCCGCCGTGTATTTTCTTCCATCGCCATAATATCCTGTAATAAGAATATACTCCACATGGCAGGCGAGTGCAAGTGCTGCAATACAATTTCTTTCGACACCCAGGGTTCGCAATAATAAGGTGCATCGCCGTAGTGCCCCAATAACTGGTTATAAAATACCTGTGTGGTACTGCGGTCTTCTTCCCACCATTCCCGCAGGGTACTCATATCGTGCGTAGAAGGTGTTACCACCGATAGATAAGGGGCATTTTTGGGATGCGAAAAATTTTCATGCGATACTTTGGGCATCCGTTGAACCTGTAATGCCAGTATCTCCCTGTTCTTAAGTACATCCTCCACCATTTCGGGTACCATGCCCAGGTCTTCGGCGCAGATCAGCATGTCTGAACTTTTCTGAATAGCATCAAGTTTGGTTTGTGCCACCCTGAACCAAAGATCATTTTGCTTTTCAAAGAAATACTGTCGGTACATTTCATTGAGGACGCCCTGCTCATGTTGGGATAAATGCTTAAACGAGCTGGTGTCCTGCATGCTGATGCGAAAATGATACTGCCCTGCATGTTGTTCATCCCTTAATAATATCAGGTTGCCCAATAAGTCGAAAATGGCCTGCTTAACCGCTTCATCCAATTTATTTTTGGTGAAATAAGCTTCTACCTTACGCTGGGTATTAAACGCTTCGCGAACACTTCCCCCTTCCAGTACATTTTCTTTTACCCATTGTGTATGTGCGCCAAACATCTGGTGCAGGATCTCATCTGTAAAATATGGGTTGCAGAACCTGTGTTCATCGAAATGAATACCTGCCCTGCGGAAATCATCGGCATACATCGGCAATGCCGGCATGAACCTGCCAAATATGCCTTCTATGGCATGCATGGGTATACTCCAGATCCTGAAGAAGCCCAACACATGGTCGATACGGATGGCATCAAAATAATTGCTCATGTGCTCCATACGTTGGCGCCACCAGGCATAATCATTCTGTTGCATGAGTTCCCAATTGTACGTAGGGAAACTCCAGTTTTGGCCCTTCACGGTAAAAGCATCAGGAGGAGCCCCTGCCTGCATATCCATGTGAAACAAAGATGGGTTCATCCAGGTATCAACGCTGCAGCGGCCCACACCAATGGGGAGGTCGCCTTTAATGATCACACCATTTTTATGCGCATAGTCAACTGCATCCATTAATTGAAGGTGCAGGTGGTATTGTGTGAAATAGTGAATGGCCACTTCATCGTAATGCTCCGTATCGGGGCTCACCAATTCCTGCACTTTATGTTCATCGTACGTTGCAAATTCTCCCCACTCACTAAAGTCGGCAGATTTGTATTTATCACGCAGGTAACAAAATGCGGCATAGGGTACCAGCCAGTGGCGGTTGAGGTCGAAGAAATCGAAATAAGCAAAATCATCTTTAAATGAGAATTTTTCTTTCTCATACAATTCCCGGATAGCTTCGTACTTGATTTGCGCTACCAGCTCATAATCAAGAGTTGGCAGGTCATTCAACCGTTTCACTTCTTCCAAAATATCATCGGGATACTCCAGGCCGGCAGCAGTTGCCAGTTTTTGAACATTCAAAAAAACAGGATGTAAGCCAAAAGCTGTAATGGCCGAATAAGGATAAGAATCTTTTCGGTCATGCGTTGCCGTGGTATCATTGATGGGTAACAGCTGAATGAGTTTGATACCCGATTGCACCGACCAGTCGGTCAACAGGTTGATATCAGAGAAATCGCCGATCCCCCAACTATGCTCGCTTTTGAGCGCCGATAATTGTACGTTCACACCGGTACCTTTCCAGGGGAAATTTTTAAATTCCACAAATTGATGGAGGATGGTGAGCCCTTCGAGCCCATCAGGCCGGTACAACAGCCTGTTTGGGCCATCTTCCAGATGAATCACTTTTTTTTGCCGGATATCATAAACACCGAACTTATACTCAACCGGGAACTTTTCTTTATGCAGGTTTACTTTTACCGACCAGGTAGATTTTTTCTTTTTCAGCAAAATGGGTTTATGCAAATCCCATTCTTTCATTTTTTTACACGAACCCACCACGCATACAAGTTTATCATCGGTCAGGTAAGAAGCATGAATTTCAAAAATATGTGAAGGGTTTTTGCAGCTTACTTCTTTTGATTTGGGCCGGTGTTCATCAAAAACCTTTGCAAAAGCCCTGCTTCCAAAAACATTGCGGTAAAAAGGGATGTCTTGCCACTCATCTACCACATTCAGCCTGTTTGAATCAACTTTCTTAAGATGAAGCGGCCGGTTTGTCCACTGATCTGTTATTTCCAGCCCGTCCTGGTTTCTTAATATATACTGGTAACTCAGCGATGATTTTATTTGTTCTGAGGAAGGCGTAAAACTGCCATGCCAATATTCATCATTCAAATATGACAATGCTATTTCCTGGCCTGTTGTTTCTTCATCTTCGGGGCCGTTCAGCCGGATGAGCAACGACTGGCCATATTGCGTCCTATACTTTACATAGAAATGGATCACCATCGAACAAAATCATTTAGACCGGCAATTTAATCATAATAGCATAAAATATGGAGTGTATTTTCATTTGTAAAAAGCCCCCCGGCAAAAAAAATGAGGCAAATATTCTTTCTGCCTTATATTTGCAAAAATTCTTCAATGATGGAAACAAGAAAAAGATCAACAGGACTTTACTGGGTTTTATTTTTACTTTCTGTGGCGGCGTTTTTTGGGGTATACGCTATCGGTGGCGGGTACTGCTCGATGGTATTGCCTTTCAACGTAACGTTCTTTGCCATGGCGATGGACCTGATGTAATTTTTCTGCAATCATATTAACGAAAGAAGCCCTGTAATGCAGGGCTTCTTTTTTGTTTTGAAACGAATGTAATGGGAAGGTTTTTCAGCGAATTGGCCTGCATTTTTTGTAGTGGTTGTTTGCAGCCTGCTGAATTGTAACCGAACGAGAACAGGACGATAACAATAGAACGGCGCCCGCCAGTGCAAGAATGGTTTTCATGATAGGTGTTTTTGGTTAGCGTAAACAGATACAACGTATCAGGCGCCTCGTTGGTATACTTTCTTCGCTTATATTTTCATAAAAAAAACCGCAATATTGCTATTGCGGTTGATATTACCCTAAAAATGAATCCTTTATTTTACTTCTTCAAACTCTGCATCGGTCACATTCTCGGTGGGACCGCTGGCAGACTGGCTATTTTGTTGTTCCTGGGCGCCGGTTTGTGCACCTGGGTTTTCCTGGGTTGCTTTGTACATTTCCTCGCTGGCGGCAGTCCAGGCGGCATTCAATTCATTCACAGCCGTATCAATACGGGCCAGGTCCTGGGATTTATGCGCTTCCTTAAGGTTTAACAAAGCGGCTTCAATCGGTGCTTTTTTATCGGCAGAGATCTTTTCACCATATTCCTTCAGTTGTTTTTCTGATTGGAAAATGAGGCTGTCGGCCTGATTGATCTTCTCTACCCTGTCTTTTTCAGCTTTGTCTGAAGCTTCATTGGCTTTTGCCTCGTTCTTCATGCGCTCGATTTCCTCCTTGCTGAGGCCGCTTCCTGCTTCGATACGAATCTTTTGTTCTTTCCCTGTGCCCTTGTCCTTTGCACTTACATGCAGGATACCATTGGCATCAATGTCAAAAGTCACTTCAATTTGTGGTACGCCGCGTGGGGCTGCAGGGATACCTTCGAGGTTAAACATACCCAGGCTCTTATTTTGAGAAGCCATTGGGCGTTCACCCTGCAAAACATGTATTTGTACGCCCGGCTGGTTATCGCTGGCAGTACTGAAAGTTTCCGATTTTTTAGTTGGGATAGTGGTGTTACTGTCTATCAGCCTGGTCATAACCCCACCCATGGTTTCAATACCGAGGCCAAGCGGAGTTACATCGAGTAAGAGTACGTCTTTCACTTCACCGGTAAGTACTGCTCCCTGGATGCCGGCGCCAATAGCTACCACTTCGTCGGGGTTCACCCCTTTATTCGGTTTTTTGCCAAAGAATTTCTCTACAATTTCCTGAACTTTGGGGATACGGCTGCTACCACCTACCAGGATTACTTCGTCAATTTCTGCAGCGGATAAACCAGCATCTTTTAAAGCCGCTTCACATGGCTTCAGGCAACGGTCGAACAGGGAATCTGCGAGGGATTCAAACTTCGCCCTGGTCAGTTTTTTTACCAGGTGTTTGGGCACCCCGTCTACAGCTGTAACATAAGGAAGGTTAATTTCTGTTTCGCTGGAAGAAGAAAGCTCAATTTTTGCTTTTTCTGCAGCTTCTTTCAAACGCTGCAAAGCCATTGGGTCTTTACGGAGGTCGATGGCTTCGTCTGCCTTGAATTCATCAGCGAGCCAGTCCATAATCACTTTATCAAAATCATCGCCCCCGAGGTGGGTATCGCCATTGGTAGATTTTACTTCAAATACACCATCTCCCAGTTCCAGGACAGAAATATCAAAGGTACCGCCTCCGAGGTCGAATACAGCGATCTTCTGGTCTTTGCCTTTTTTATCAAGACCGTAAGCTAGTGCTGCTGCCGTTGGTTCATTTACAATACGGCGTACATTCAGCCCCGCTATTTCACCGGCTTCTTTGGTGGCCTGGCGCTGTGCGTCGTTGAAATAAGCCGGCACAGTGATCACAGCCTCATTTACTTCATGCCCAAGATAGTCTTCGGCAGTTTTCTTCATTTTCTGCAATACCATGGCACTGATTTCCTGTGGGGTATACATTCTGCCATCTATGTCAATTCGAACGGTATTATTGTCACCTTTAACTACTTTATAACTCCAGTGTGAGGATTCTTCCGTAACCTCATCGAAGCGGCGTCCCATAAAACGCTTTACGCTGCTGATAGTGTTTTGAGGGTTGGTGATGGCCTGGCGTTTAGCCGGGTCTCCCACTTTACGCTCCCCGTTTTTCAGAAATGCTACAACGGATGGAGTCGTACGCCTGCCCTCATCATTTGCGATTACAACCGGCTCGTTTCCTTCCATTACCGAAACGCAGCTATTGGTTGTACCGAGGTCGATTCCAATTATTTTTGCCATGATTGTGTATTTTGTTTTTTGTACGATAGTAGTTTGACAATCATTATGCCAATGGAAAAGAGGTGAAAAAATGACAGGTTAAATGCAAGGCTATTGTACTGATCGTTTGGCCATAGTACGAAGCTTTATGATACTCAACTGCCTGAAATGATTCATTGCAGAATAGAAGGAAAAAGGTTTGATACGACCTGCAAAATCAAAATAAGTTGATTATCTGTATGATGAAAGGCCGCTTTTTATTTAAAATAAATTTGAATATAGATTTTAAAATTATTTGATTTTCATAAAAATATGAAAATGAAGTTACTGTCGAATATTCAGGCATCCCTATGCCTCCCCGCCGATTTGTCTTCATTCATACACCCCACCCGCTTACCTAATACCATTTTATAAGCAGCAATCGCAATGGCCATTGCCAGGCCAGCAATACATACCATCTAACCATAAGCATAGTTTTATCAAAATGACAAAAATCAATTAAAAGAAAAACAATCAATTAGAAAGGTTATTTAATTTTAAAAGTAAAATGTTTTTGGCTAAGATAGCTGATAGAAACAACGAGGCAGGTTGTGACCAACTGGCTTACTAAAGCATCCCAACCCATTTGCTCCACCAACAATTTGAGCATGCCGTAATTAAGGACAAGATTAAAGGCAAAAGCCAGGAAATAACGAAAAAGCTGAATCCTCCCCCGAAGGTTAGAACCTGTAAAGACGACATATTTATTCAACAAAAAGCCAACTGAGAAAGACACAATAAATGATAATAACAGCGCTGCTACATGAGGCTTAAAAGCAAAGAAACCGAAATCAAAAACCTTGCGGGCAAAAAGGAACTGGTAGCCGATATAATAGGTAAGTAAACCCAGGACAGTGTTTCCGGCCCCACAAGCAGCATAGCGGAAAGTCTCAACCGGCATCCATTTCCTGAATGGAGGATAAAACAAATCAAGCAGCCTTATTAAGCCTTTTTTCATAAAGAGCCGCAAAACTACATGAAAGAGATCAATCCGATGGTTTCAACTAAACAGTTTCGGGCCAATGCAGGTCTTGAAGTATTTAAAACAACAGTTAAACCACATTTATATCACATTTTAATACATGCAATGTGTTTAAACATGCTATATGATTATATAAATACTATAATAAATTGTTTTAAAAAGTATTCACAGATTTCAAACGGGTATCATCCCGGGTATAAAAAAGCCCCCAAAACGGGGGCTCAAATTTTAATTCATTCAGTTTTACAATACGTACCTGATTCCCAATCCACCCCAACTACCGCTAAAACCGGCTCCATCTCCAAATTCAAATGAAGGCTGCCAGTCGAGCGACAAGTTCAGTGGCAGGTCCTTGAACTTATAATCAAGCCCTAATACGCCATCAATACCTACGTATGTAGCACCGCCATAATATTTATTGCTATAAAAACCCACGTGTGCCCCTGGCCCGAGATACCAGCGCAATCCGCCGATACTGGTAATATTGCCATGGATCTCATACAAACCAGTAATCCTGGTTCCCCTGTTCCAGAAATAGGCGATCCCTTCCACCGCATTTTTATCATTCAAAAAATGCTTCAATGTAATACCACCGGGGTAAAATTTCACCCCTACTGCTGTTGAGTAATCAAAATCCGATGATTTGCGCTGGGCTTGTGCCGAACCCATTCCCAGTAAAACAATCAGAGCGGCCATTAAAAATTTCCTTTTCATACTTGTTTTTTTATGCTTAGTTTAAATTCACTGTACTAGTTTAAAAACCGTGCCAAAGCATCTATTCAATATTCACAGATGGTTTATAACCAGGCGCTAATACGATGGCAAATGGCTGCCGTTTAGTTAGTCACGGTACAACTCTGCCCTTTGCTGCTTAACCCTTTCATCCTGCAAATACTCATCATACGTCATAAGTTTATCAATCATACCATTGGGTGTAATCTCAATGATCCTGTTGGCAACCGTTTGCATGAACTGATGGTCATGGGTGGTGAAAAGCACAATGCCCGAAAATGCGATCATGCTATCGTTGAAAGAAATAATGCTTTCAAGGTCGAGGTGGTTGGTTGGCTCGTCTAAAATCAACACATTGGGGTTTTGCAGCATCATTTTGCTCACCATACACCTCACTTTTTCACCTCCACTCAGCACCGAGGTCTTCTTTAAAATTTCATCGCCACTAAAGAGCATTTTACCAAGAAACCCACGCAGAAAATCCTCATCTACATCTTTTACGGTTGGTGGCACAAATTGGCGCAACCAGTCCATCAGGTTGAGGGTACTGCCTTCAAAATATTCCTTGTTGTCATTCGGTAAATAGGCCGTGGTAACCGTAGTTCCCCATTCAAAAATGCCTCCATCTGCTTGTTGTTTTCCATTGATGATTTCAAAAAAGCTGGTAAGTGCCATCGGCTCCCTGCTCAGGAAAGCAATTTTTTGGTTCTTTTGGATATCAAAATTGATTTTACTGAACAACATTTTTCCATCCACACTTTTAGAAAGGTTTTCAACCTTCAGGATCTCATTCCCAACTTCCCGCTCTTGTTTAAAGATAATGCCAGGGTATTTACGGTTGGAAGGCTGGATATCCTCAATAACCAGTTTCTCCAGGGCCTTTTTACGGCTGGTAGCCTGTTTGCTTTTAGATGCATTGGCACTAAAGCGGGCAATGAAGTCGAGCAGGTCTTTGCGCTTCTCTTCAATTTTCTTGTTCTTGTCGCTCATCTGCCGGGCAGCCAGTTGCGAACTTTCATACCAGAAACTGTAGTTACCGGTATAAATTTTAATCTTGCTCCTGTCAACGTCGGCCACATGGGTACAAACGGCATCCAGGAAGTGACGGTCGTGGCTCACCACGAGTACAATATTCTGATAATCGGCCAGGAAGTTCTCGAGCCAGGCAATGGTTTCAACGTCGAGGTTATTGGTGGGCTCATCCAGCAGGAGGATATCGGGGTTGCCAAACAATGCCTGCGCCAGCAATACCCTTACTTTGAGGTTGGCACTGATATCTTTCATCAGCAAGGGGTGCAGTTCATCTTTTACGCCCAGTTCACTCAGCAGGGTTGCTGCATCGCTTTCGGCAGTATAGCCCCCCATTTCCCCAAACTCATGCTCCAGTTCACCGGCCTTGATCCCATCTGCTTCACTGAAGTCTTCCTTGGCATAAACCGCATCTCGTTCGTGCATCACCTGCCAAAGCTTTTTGTGGCCTATCAGCACGGTATTTAAAACTGTTTGGTCATCAAAAGCAAACTGGTTCTGGTTAAGCACAGCCATGCGTTCGCCTGGGGTAATATCTACCGTTCCCTTATTGGCTTCTATTTCTCCACTGATGATTTTGAGGAAGGTAGATTTTCCCGCTCCATTGGCGCCAATAATCCCGTAACA
>JBPOHG010000011.1:0-10588 GCA_052035835.1 Bacteroidota bacterium
AATCCTGAAACGAATTCCCCTTCACTACAGCCATTATGAACCAATCTGATATTTTTGAGAAAATCTCTACTACAGACTGGTTCTCCACCATCTAAATCAACATATAGTAATGGGCTGTTTCCTGCAAATTGAAATGGTGTATACCAAGGGTATGATTTTGTTAACGGATCCGTTGATAAAAACCTTCCCAACCTCGTATCATAAATCCTCATCCCATAATCCTGCTGATTCCCTTCTCCCTTCACTTCATTGTCATTCTCTTTACCATTAAACCCATACCTATACCCACTTGCTGCCTCATATTTCCTCCCCACCATCATCATCCCGAACAAATAATAATCATTAGCTGTAATTACATCGGCTGTGTAGTAATCAATTGTAGTTCCATTAGTTGATACGGGTATTTTTTTATCGCTGATAGTAACAAGTACATTCCCCAAATGATTGCTTAACTCAAAGAACTTGCTTCCTCTTATAAAGGTACGGTTTCCGCCCGAAACCTGGCCATCTTCCATATTGGTATTCACTTCATAGATCCCCAGCCGGCTGCTGCCATACAGGTGCAGCTCTTTCTGCATCAAATCCCCGGTATTGTCTTTCTCATACACACTCATCACATTCCCGCTCGCATCCCGTACATACCAGGTCGTTTTGTTGTTCACCGTTTTACTGATCCGGTTGCCCGAAGCATCATAGGTATAACTGATCGTGGTACTACCCTTCACAATGGTTTTTATCTTTCCATATACATTCCACTCAATATTACTGATCCCTTCTTTGCTGTCTTTCACCAGGTTGCCAATGGCATCGTACTCAAAATTATCTGTGCCCACACTGCCGCTCAGGTCGGCCAGTACCGCCGCTTGCGACGTTAGCGACGTTTGGCTCTCAATATCTTCTGTTATACCTGCCGAATTGATCTCATCATATACATACCGCAACCGGTTGCTCGCCAGCGCCCCGGTTGTGGCACGCTCATACTGGTAGGTGAGCTGGTCCATATCCAACCCGCCATGTGCCGATGCCCCGTTCCTGTGATAGGTAAGGATATTGCCATTGTCATCATAACTTACCCGCTCTTTGTAATCCTGAATCCCTGTTGGCACACCACCTGTCCATTCATTGCCGGCATTGTTAAAGCCGTTAAACACATCCATGCTCCGGATGCGGTTCAACTGGTCGTACCGGTACCCATACAGTTGCCCCGTACCCAGTTTGGGAATGTTCACAAACATGGAAGCTATATTACCGTTAAACAGGTCCTGCGCTACTGCCTGCCCATCGGTATTGGTGAGTGTGTGCAACCCCGATTGCAGGAAGGGGCTGCCGGTGACAGAATTGGCTGCCGGCTGTATAGGCTTATAGGCACCATCAAAATAGTTGAGCATAAACCCAAACGCATCCCTCGCCGTTAGTTCATTCACGCTGCCGCTCTTGCCATCTCCACCCATATCAAAGGCCGCATCCCCCACACTGCTGCTGTTCACGCCTTTCAGCCATCCTTGCAGGGTATAAGCATAATCCAGCCCCTGCACCCGCAGGTCGCCCAGGGTGGTTCTTGCCAGCGGCCCATGTTTGTAATATTTATAGGTTGCATCCTGCTGCCAGAATACCCGGTCGCGGCTGGTCTCTGCTTTTATCAGCCTGTTTTCCGCATCATAACCATACCGGTGATAAAACGCATCTTCATTTCCATCCCCATGCTGGTAAGCCACTTCATTCACTTTGCCACTGATAAGGTCGTATTGGTAGGTAATTTTCTTAAACCGGTTACCGGTAGCAGCCATTACACCCTGCTGGTAATCCTGCAACAGCGTGGATACGTTACCGTGAATGTCATAGGAGTAAAAGGTTGCTGCATCCCAAAGCGTATTGGTGCTTACGCTTTTTACACAGGTATAGCTAACCCGGTTGCGAAGGTTTTCCTGGCACAAAAGCGTACTGTTAGGAGCACCTCCACAGAAAAGCGAATGCGCTTCATCGTATTTGGTAAAGGTGATCTCATACCGGGTGCCTGTTAACAGGGCGGCCAGGTCTTGCGGGTCCTGCGTTACCAACTGGTTTACAGGATCCAGAATTACTTTTTCGCCCACTTCTTCTATACGCCCCAAAGCGTCATACAAAGTATAGCTGTATTTATTCAGCGGGGCCTGTTTGGCATTCTGGCTCAATACCAGCCTGCCAAGCTGGTCGTACCAGAATTTACTAAGGCCTGCATCAGGGGTATGCTGCGCTATCACCTGCCCCAGGGTATTGTACCGGTACTGTGTGGTAAGGGTATGTGCCGGGGGAGCAGGGCGTGGGTTGTCTTCATCTTCACGATAGGCAGCCACGGCATTTAAGTAGCTGCTGCTGCGATTGGGATGCACCCCTTCGGGTGGCACTGTTTTAACCAGGTTGCCCGCCCGGTCGTAATAGTAAAGGGTATAATGGTATTCTGATGGGATAAAGGAAACGGTGAACGACTCCATCTGGCCCGCCTGCAGGCATTTAGATTCGTAGGCAATATCAAAATTATTCAACTGCGTTTCTACATAGCTGTTATACTGCTCTACCGCTGCATTGTTGGCCAGGGTACTGTTAAAATCACAAGGGTCTTCTTCCACATCGTCGAGTGGCGGTGAAAGGGTGCTGTTTAGTCCGCACAACCTTGGCGGCAATATGACAGTGCCCGGCGGCGACCTACGCTCTGTAAGGGTAAATCCATTGGGATTGTTGATGCCGCAGATATCAAGGTCATAATTACAGTTTTGTACCCCCCACTCCATGATCTGCGCATAAGTCAGGTTTACACTGTAATAAAAATTAAAGAATCCGGCAAAAGTTTCAGCGCAGTTTTCGGGGAGGGCGTAGTTGTGGATGGTATAAAATGCTTTCTTCACCCCGTTCACTTTGCCGCAACTTAAGAGGGCGCCAACATCGGGGGTTAATGGGAAATTGATATTGCAGTTTTCAAATGTCTGCATCAGGTGATCCCAGGTATAATCATCCTTGGGTTTAAATTTCCTGTTGTACAAAGTCACCAGCAGGTCTTTGCGCAATTGCAGCGGCAATTGATAAGAGCCAAACGCAGCCTGGTACTCTATAAGCATCAGGTTTACAGCCGAGCAATCATCAGGCGAACATACATTGGGCATGTTACCGGTAATTTCTGTATACAGGCTTACCAGGGAATCATAATCGAGTTTGATGCCCCAAACGGTTTCAAAATAATTCACAAAACCATCTTCGCAGTTTTCGAAATAAGCAGTTGGATTAGGGTACATGCGCCTGAAGTCATCGTAAATTACATTAAGGTCATTGGCGCCGGGCCTTCCTTTGAATTTACATACACCTGGTTCGTGGCCGCAATATTGCAGGTAAATACCTTCAATTTCACGGATATCTAAATCGGTATTGAAATACGCATTGAACTCTTCCACAAACCGTTCCTGGCAAACGGTTTCATCCAGGTTGGGGAAATTGGTGAGGAAATCATTTACAAAAGTGGTTAGTTCTAAGCAAGTGTAATTTGCGCCGCACACATTCAATTCGCTGTTGCAAACTGCCTGCACCAGCAATTCAAACTGGGCATAGTTGTAAGTGGTGCCCAGGGCCTGGTTCATATATTGGGTAAAGCAATCCCTGCAATATTCTTCCGTTCCCTGTGTGTAAATAGATGTACAATTTTGGTCGCCCGAGCTATTGTAATGGTTGATATATTGCTGAATGGTTTCGCAACTGTAGGGCGGAGCACAAACATTCACCCGGTCGAAACAGGCTGAAACCAGTTCCCATACCTGGCTGCTGTTATAGTTTGTACCAAAGAAATTATTAAAGAAATCTACAAAACGGTCTTCACAATCGGGGTATATCCAGGAATTGGTTTGCCTGAACAGCGTGATCACATGTTCAATCATAAAACAAGGAAAATCTTCACATACTACATTGAGTGCCCCGGGGCATAAGGTAGCATAGATATCTTCCAGTTCCTGCCACTCGGTATAATCAGTACCCATTTCGGCATTAAAGAAATCGATAAACGATTGCTGGCAATCGGGCCTGGGCATGGGAAGCGCATGGTACCACTGGTAAAACTCAATCATCAGGTTGGTGTATTGTGGGCAGGTAATGGTTGGACTGCACACTTTGGGAAGCGAGCCGCAACGGGCCAGGAAAATGGCTTCTATATCGGGCCAGGTATAGAATTCCCCTGTTTGCTGATTAAAGAAAATAACAAACTGGTCGCGGCATGCCTGCCCGGTTAAATTGGGATAGGTTTGATAAAACAGAATTACCAACCCTTGCAGGTATGAACATTCATAATCGGGGTCGCCATCGTCGCAGGTTTTTTTAAACCGCAGGTACTCCGACCAGTTTTTGCTGAACCCGGTCTTTGCATTCATAAACTCTTCAAATACCTGGTTGGCATCCTGCTCTGCCTCAGAGGCAGGCATTTCATAAGGCGCATTCGTGAGGCCCGGGAATTCCTGGTGAAAATCACTTACCAATCCGTTGTACTCTTCACAACCAATACAGGTTTGCGTAGAAGCGCCGCAGTTGAAGAATCCGGGAATTTCGAAACCGGGATCATACATTACACAATCCGGGTTTCCATCGCAACCATTTTGCAGGATATCGAGCTTAGCCTGGGCAATGCTTACCCCGTATTTATAACGAATGTATTCCGACAGCGTTCCATCAAACCCGTCTGCCAGTTTATTGCTACGCACCAAAGACAAACGCTCACACACACAGGGATCCTGCTGTAGGATGGTTTGATAATTGGCAATGGGTGGCTGCATTTCATAAGGCTTGGGGAAGCTGATAAGGAAAGGATGGCAGTATTCATTGATATCAATGTTCCTTTCGGCAAGGAAATGACGGATCACCGCTTCAAATGAAACAAATGGTTGTGTATCCCCTGTTTTAACAGTAGAAGAACCCAGCGGATGATTGGCATCGCTTCCCCTTGTGCAAACATTGATGAGCGCATTGGTGACCTGATTCAAAAAAGCTTCACGTTCAGTTGGCGGCGAAATACTGGCAATTGCATCGCAGCGAAGCAAATCAGCAATCCAGGTTTGCACATAACTCGAGCAGGTTTGTGCATATGCCCCCGTCATCTGGCTTTGTGCCGGGTCGGGGTTGGGTGGCATGGTATTCACCGAACTCATGTAATTGCCCGGCATTTGGGAATTGACGTTATTTGAAAGCTGCTGTGCCGAGCCAAAAATGCGGCGGTAATGCGTAGTGGAGAGGTTGTTGTAAAAATGTTGGGTTTCGGGGCATTGTGCATCCAGGTAAGTATTCAACCAATCGTTCTTGGCCGTGAGGTACATGGTACGGAATGTACGCCATACATTGTTCCAATCGCCCGAACAATCGCTCAAATTGAAGGGCGGCTGGTGAGGGGCATTCATTGCACAGGCTTCGTTAAGCGGCGACCCGGGTTCATTACAATGTATACTCATCCATGCAATCTGCCACATGCTGAATACATACGTATTCCCATTGTATGTAGAACTGATATAATTGTCTTCTATTTGTGCTTGCATAGCAGCTTTATATGCGGCTCCCAATGCACCTGCTCCACTGAAGAAAGGATCCTGGTTGAGGATAGTATTGATTAAATTATTGGCGCTGCTATTGGCAACTGCAAAACTCTCTATATTTTTTATGCGTTCATCAAAAGCAAAGCTGGCCTGCATGGCGGGCGATTTGATGATTTTATATTTACTGTATTCGGGGTGATAAGGCAGCAAAGATTTGGCCCAGCTTCTCTTAAATGCCGTTTCAAACTGCGCAGGCTCATAGGAGCCAACAACATCGTTGATGTAATCATCGGGTTGGCCCAGTTCTGTAAGGTATTCACCGGGCAAACCATTTTCAGTGAGTGGGTGCCGATAAGGAAGCTTGCCATTTCTGATTTTATAAATATTGTAGTCTATATCAATCCTATCGGGCGCCTTGCTGGCAAATTGGCCCATCGGTGGCGACATATCCTCCATCATCAATACTTCATAATTCTCCAAAACAGGGTTTACATTTCCACACAAACGGTCGCAATACAATTTGTTCTGATTATAGGAAGCCTGTATTTCCAGTTCCAACGTTTCATTCGCAGTAGCAACTCCTATGGCAGCCAGGTACTGTGCTTTAAAACTTTCATAAGTTCCCACTGCTTCATTACAGGATGCACAGGTGACCGAGCAGTTATTGTTTTGCTGGATGACGTTATAAATTTCGTTGTAAAAATCCTGGAAGGTTTTACAGATGTTCTTCGTTTTAAAAAGGGTTTCTTTGTATTGCTGCTGCCCGGCGCTGCTCAAGGTGAGCACTTTAGAAACCGAATATTCCCCCTCTTCGAGGAAGACCGTTTGATTGATCACCGTAAGCGGTTGAGCAGGGGTACAGGTTTCATCTAACGGAAGGGAGAAATTGGTTGCTGTAAACTGGGTAGAATAAGTTCCGCAGTTATCCGTGATCGTTATAACAAGGTCATACAGGCAGTCGTAACAAACTGTAGTACCCGGCGGGTTGCATGCGATGATTTCTGCACTTTGAGGATTCAACTGGTAATTGAATGTATAGTTTCCTCTCTTGGGTACTACCAGCGTTTTGTTAGAAACGATTTGCCGGCCTTCTACTTTATTGTTGGCCGAAGTAAGCAGGTTTTCTTCAACGGGAACGTTCAACAACGTTTGTGTATAAGAATCCAGCGGCAGCAAGGCATCGGGATTGGTTCCTGCCAGCGCCGTTGCAATGGTTTTGCCATTGAGGTCTACATAGCTAACGCTATATTGGCCATTTGCATCCCTCACCATATTTTTTGTATAATGGCTGGCATCTCCTACTTCTACTCCAAACAATGCATCCAGTTCTTTTTGTGTGGGCGAAGCATAAAAATATTTTGTTTCCTTACCCGAACCCAATTGGTGATGAACCCCTACTCCACTTTGGGCAATGACCCTTCCTGTGGCATCCTGCGTATATCGGGTTTCTGTATATGGGTACCCTTCTGCATCCGGAATAAATCGGTTTTCTGCATCATTCACCAGCGGATTATTGGGCGAATAATATTGGCCGGCCCCAATGATACCAGTAGGGGGCCCCGATACCAGCAAAGGGGGCGTAGCAGCATTGCACACATTGCTTAAGGCAGGCACTAAGTCATACAGGTTTTTTTCATACTCAGCCGGGTTATTCGATTGAAAACGATTGAAGTTTTTGGCAAACTGAATGGTATTGCTCAACGTGGGTGTAGGTAGGATCTGAATAGAAGGGCGCCCCTGGTAATCGTATAATGTTTCGGCTACTACCGTTGTATTGGAAGTATTGTCTTTGGTAACTGTTTGCCTGCCCCGTAATGTACCATCGAAATATTGCACTACGGTCTTCCGTTTTCCTTCCTCTGCATAACTGGTAGTGGCCTGCCAGTTCAGCGCAGTTTCATGGCCGGCAAATAAAAAATAATGGCTCGCTGTTGTTGTTGCACTCCAGGCGCCTGTTTTCCAATGCCCATCCACCAATAATTGCATAGGGCGCACGCGGTAGAACAAATAGCCATCCCCAACATACATCATGGGGATACGATAACCAAGTGTACCCGGGGTTTCATTGCTTTTCTCAATGGTCACCCGGCTGGCATTGTCGGTAAATACAAGGCCGGCCGCAAATACAGCCCCTTCTTTGTACCTGCTGGCTGCAGAAAAATCTACCCAGGCCCATTCCACATCAAAATGTGTACAACCACTCGTTGGGCTCATATTCCATGAAACAAGCAATTCATCAATCGTAGAACTGCTACCGTTATCCGTTAGTGATGAAACAGATTCAGCATTTGGCTGATTAAATTTATAATCCCGGGTAACGTCTATGTTGTTATACAGGATCAGGAATTTTGTTATATCCCAGCTTGCGCCGAAGTTCTCAATATCTACCACCGTCACTTTCACTTTATAGGCACCGGTAAAAGTGAGATATTGTGCAGCATCGTATTGAACACCTGCATTTTTGCGGTATGTAATTTTTAGTTTATGGTCATCATAAAAGCCAGTGCTTCCATCGGGCCTGGTATATTCAATATCCAGTGTTAGTTCACATTCAAAATCGGAACTGATGATGGCTGCTTCTTCTTCAGCAATCATGAGCGATACTACGTTGGTATAAAATTGCGGGCGGGAAAGGTCTATGCGGGCACGTTCCGATAAAATCCCAAAAACCTGGTCTTCGGTTTCAACAAAATTATTTTCAATCAGCTGGCCGGTAATCCTTCCATCCAGCTTGCCCACACGTGTGGGGTCTTTTGCAGCATTGGCAACAAAAGAAGATGATACCAGGAAGATCATCAACAGGTACCTCAGTATAATTTTGTTATAACACATATGACATCATATTGCGGATGAAAACTAATGTTAACTGACTACGGTTTTAGAATTTATTGGCTCCCGATTGATAGGGGGTTTCTACATCGTCTCTTTTATTCGTATAGTTGGTAATATTGCTGGCCATTACTCGGTACCCCTTGTATTTCCCTGTGCCCATATATTCTTTTTTCATACGGTCATAATAAACATACCTCCGGTGATTAAATATTTCCCCATTGGCCACAAAGCGGTACTGCCCAAATTTCATGAGTATCTTTTTTGCAAGCGTTGGAGGGGTTTCTGGCAGGAGGTTGCCCAGGCTATCTTCATCATAACGGGGCGTGGCGGGGTCATTAAACCAGAATTCTACCTCAGATAACAGGTGGGTGCCGGCATCGTATTGCATGCGGATCTTCTTGTAATGTGCCCAGGAACTGTCGGTCACAAAACTGATTTCTTCCTCCCCATTCGCTGCCGGCCCGGCTGTTACCGTGTAATATTGAAAATAGTAATAAAGGCTGCTGTCATTAAAATTTTTCAATGGAAGAAGGCTTTTGATATCCTGCCCTTTTCTTACGAGGTACATGATTTGTTCTTTGTTGTAAGTAGTAATGGCAAACGAATCATCCTGCATAAATTCGGCCTCACCCGAAGCGTAATAAAAATGATTGCCATTGATAACATAGTTCACCTGGTCGGCCTCGTTTTCATAGTACCCCAGCACGGTGTCGGTTTGTAAGGTGACATCAATATCGAAAGCAAGGAAGCTGCCCGACTGATAGGCTGCATTGATCTGGTTGATCTCCTGCGTTACCGAAGCCAGTGTAGGCTGTGCTATGGAAAATTGAATACTGCACAAAGCAAGCATACAAGCCTGAATGATTTTTTTCATTTTACTTATTTAAAAGTCCTGGATATTTTTTTGAATAGCGCTCCTTGTTTCTGTAATTGTTTTGATGCCATCAACGGTTTCCTTTTTTACCCTCACCAGGGTGCCCTCGTCGTCGTATTCGTAAAAAGTGGCATAGTTGTTTTCATCCAGTTCTGCCCCCAGCCTCAGCGACTCGGGATGGTACACATAGGATTTCATATTGCTTTCAAATGGATGTATCCTGATATCATCAAAGTAACTGTTAACATTTGATGATGAGCGCAGGAGTATTTCCATATTTTGTGCATCTTGAGGCATATCGAATACAAATTCATATCGCTGCCATCCTTCAATGATCTTGCCTGCGGGCTGCTGAACACCACTGATAGAGACCCCGTCTGCCCTTACTTCAATACTGTTATGGGCGTATTGATCACATTGGCAATCGCCCAGCCCCTGCCTCACCCAGGCACTCAGTACATATTTTTTCCCAGCAAGGAGGCTAAACTTGTCTATGAATGTATGTGCAGTTGATTTTACCAGCCCTGGTGCGGCACAGCTTCGTAATTGTGTAACTGTTGGAGGAATGGAGCTTCCAACCGGGTAGAGGTTTTGTAACGCCACCGGCACATATGCAGCCCCCGAATTGGCGATGCGCCATTTAAATTGCAGTTGCCCGCTACCGGTAGTTTGCCTGTACGTTATCCTGATCGTATATGCCTGCCCTGCTTCCAAATGGAAGGTTCCATTGGTACTTGTTGATGTCATCAGATCAGAACTGGCAACCTGCGTACCTGCGATGGTAACATCTGCGGCATCATCCGCATAGCCGGTGGTACCTGTAACTGTAAACTGGTAATCTCCACTGAATGCCGTTACGATGGAACCATTCCATTCTGCACTGATATTGGTACATCCGGTGGGTGGCATAGACATGGCCGTGTTACAATTGGGCATGGTAGTCCCTATGGATTTAAGCCATAGACTGGGTAGTTCGGGGCTGCCCTGTATATAATTACCTGTAAGATCGTTTGTACTATAATACCTTGGTGTAAGGCCGGTACCCTGAAGGGTGGCAGACGCATTGCTAAAATTATTATTGAGCAATTGTAATTGCAGTTCGGGGCTATACACTTCATCATTGGGCTTAACTGCAGATTGTATCACATAAGGGTCTGTTCCCGAAATTTTAAAACTTGTTTTACCACTGTGTTTGGTTTCTGTACTCAGGAAATTGCTGATATTGCCCATGTTGAAATGCCTTTGAAAAGGCGGGCAATACAATGGGCATTGCTGGTCTTCGTATCCGAAATCTTCAAATCCTTCAAAAGCGATTTCCCTAACCCTGGCGTTATTGGCAACAGCCACC
>JBPOHG010000014.1:0-2451 GCA_052035835.1 Bacteroidota bacterium
CCCATCATCTTTTATCACTTCATTTTTTTCAAAAATGACCTGGTCTTTGAAGCTATGAAAAGAAATGTTCTTTTGGTTGAAGTGTGCAGAAATTTTATTGTCCCGTTCAATAGCATACCCTTCATAATCGTGGTTGCAGTATACAGCTGCAATTTTGTATTCTTTGGATAGCTTGGCAAAGGCCATTTCCGGGGTGTCGTGCAAACAATGAAGGGTGCTCCCCAACGCCGAAAGTTTAGTTTGCAGCGATTCAATAGCATGGTAGATGAAGGTTACTCTTTGATCGGATTTATCTTCTAGTTTGTCGAGAATATTGCGGTCGAAAATAAAAACCGGCAATACGGGGTTCCCTGATTTCAAGGCATGGTACAATCCGGCATTGTCGTGTAAGCGCAGGTCTCTTCTGAACCAGAATATAGAAATCGGTTGTTGTGTAGCCATAATTTTCATCAACAAAATACATCGGCTTTTGTTTCCTGCAGCAACTGATAAATTTCAGCTGTTTTTTTACACGGGTACTGCTTGCTATCTACTGATTTTACCCAACGGATATTACTGATTGAGTTGGTGAGGAATACCTCATCAGCATTCAGCAGGTCGGGTTCTGTGACCGGGCTTTCTGTAACCTTAATTCCCAACTGTTTCAAAGTGGCAATGATTTCATTTCTCATCACACCGGCAATACAACCTTCCGATATGGGTGGCGTGATCAATTCATCCTTGCATACCAGAAAAATATTGGCAATGGTAGTGTCACAAATCCTTCCATGCTGATTGAGCAGGAAGGCATCGTTCAATTTGTTTTTTTTTGCAAATAAAGCACCCATTACATACGGCAGAAAGTTATTGTGCTTTAATGCACTGAACTTATCTGTTGTTTTGATGGCATCTTTGTAAACGGCTGTTTCTATTCCATTGCTGTTTAATTCGCCGTTGCCCTGTGGTAAATCCCAGGTTTCGATCGTGTATTGGAACATGTTATTTTGAAGGTCAAACAAACCTCCATTTCCCCTGGTAACAGTAATCCTGATCCTGGCATTGCTGTGTTTATTTTTTTGAACCAGTGATGCTATAGAAGTTTCCAGTAATTCTGGCGTAAAGAGTTTGGGGATGTCATAGTCTAGCAGTTTCATTCCGTGCCACAACCTGGCAAAATGCTCATTGCTGAGGATTATTTGTCCGTTTTTATGTTTAACTGTCTCAAAGAGCCCGTCTCCGTACCTCAATCCACGATTATCTGCCTGCATTACTGCCATGCCTTTTTTAACCAGCTTTCCATTGTAAATAAAAAACTCCATCCTGTAAAATAAAGAATCCCCTGCTTAGAGGGGATGCTTCAACTATTTTTTTCTATAGATTACATTTCTTCTATGATCTTATGCTTAACCGCATACATGATGAGTCCGGCAGTGGTTTTAGATCCTGTTTTCACTTTGAGCTTATCCCGGATGGCTTCAACCGTTCTTGGGCTCAGTTCTACGAGATCAGCTATTTCCTTGGTGCTTTTTTCTTCACACATCAACCTTAGAATGGTAGTCTCTTTTTCACTGAGTTGTGCTTCCTGATGCATTAATTGCTGAGGTGCAGGCATATTGCGCTGTTTCAGATTAGTGAGCAGGGCTGTATTGGTGAGGGACTTAAAATAATATTCCTGTTCGAAGCAGGTTTTGATGGCTTCGTAAATAATTTCGCTGTCGCTGGTTTTTGTGAGGTAACTATTTGCTCCTAATTCCATTAGTTTGGTAATCATGCTGTTATCATCTACCATGGTCAACATGATGACTTTGGTTCGGGGAGCAATTTTCTTCAGTTCGGGGAGTGTAGCGATGCCATCCATGATGGGCATTTGAATATCGAGCAGTACTACATCGGCTTCAATATTTTTAATGAGATTGAGCAGGTGCATACCGTTATCGGCCTCAGCAATTACCTTGATATCTTTCTTGGTACTGAGTGAAGTTTTCACACCAGCCCTGTAAAGGACGTGGTCGTCGGCTATAATTACCCTTATCGGTTCTGTTAATTCGTCTTTCATTGTCTTATTATAGGGTGAAATTAATATTTTTTAGAATAAGTAAGAATACTATGTATATATAACGCAGACCGCAAGGTCAAATTATTTGACAATCTAATAAAGCGTGTATTTACCCAATCCTAAGTATGGGAATTTTACGCAATGATTGTTGGGGATATATGTTATTTTTTGTTACAATGTTGTTTCCGCATCTTCATTTGTTTAAACATTGAAATAGCAGTGCAGCGGGATATTTGAGTGTTTTCAGTAAAAAATCAAAGAGGCGGTACTGACCGCCTCCGGATTTGGAATAATAAAGAAGGGTATGGATCAAAAATGAACTGTTCAAAGATGGGGGATCGGTTTTAAGATAGGATGTGAAAAACAACAGAATAAATTGCTTTTTTCCGGTTGATGGATTGAAGGGATTGGGGTAA
>JBPOHG010000307.1:0-1898 GCA_052035835.1 Bacteroidota bacterium
ATTCTTCGTTAACAATCGTACTAAGCTCTTCAACCAGTAATTCCTTGTCGGGGTTCTTTTGGATCAGGGATATGCAGGTAGTGGCTGCTTTTTGTTCGCAATAGGCATGGTCGGTAAGTATTTCCGCCAATTGTATTTCGGCCAGGTTCACCCACCTGGGATCGGTTGGTAGTTGAAGCCCTAGAATATTCCGGGTATGCTCGCTCAATTGATCATTCATGCCCAAAATTAAAAAACGGATCGTTTCATTCAGCCGGTGCGCTAAAATAAAACCGGCTTGCCGAATATAATTTTAATGTACTTTACAGCCTACAAAACAGGTTATGAGAATCTTATTCATGATAATTTCGGCTGTCGTTACCACAGCCCTTTGTTATATCCTCCACACGAAAGCAGTATTGCCGGCACCCCTTGGGAAATTGCTGGCGCCGCAGGAAGGCATCTGGCAAAATGCAGAGTCTTTCCATGAAGATTACGGGGGCGAATTACACCTTACCGGATTGGGTGGCAAAGTAGATGTTTATTTTGATGAAAGGCTCGTGCCACATGTTTTTGCTGAACAGGAAAATGACGCCTATTTCGTTCAGGGGTACCTGCATGCAAAATTCAGGCTCTGGCAAATGGAACTGCAGGTATTTGCTGCAGCAGGCAGGGCAAGTGAGATTGTTGGGGAAATTGCACTTAACCACGACCGTGAGTTCAGGCGGTTGGGCATGGTGTATGCGGCAGAAAATTCACTCCGGGCCATGGAAAAAGATGCCGAAATCAAACAAGCCTGTGATGCATACACTGCCGGCGTGAATGCTTACATAGACGCACTTACCGAAAGTAAACTTCCCATCGAATACAAACTCCTGGGTTATGCACCCGAGAAATGGTCGAATCTCAAAACTGCTTTATTCCTCAAGTACATGTCTTATGACCTGTCTGCCGGCGAAAACGATATGGAAATGACGAATGCCAGGTCATTTTTCAGTGAGGAGGATTTTGCAAAATTGTTCCCATCTGTTCAGGATTCACTCGATCCCATCATTCCAAAAGGCACTGCATTTCTTGCTCCCAAGGTGAAGCCAGTAGCGCCGGCAACTGCCGATTCAATGTATTTTACTTATAAAAAGGATACTGCAACAGCAATCCCATCAGAAAAGCCGGATACCGACAATGGCAGCAACAATTGGGCGGTGGCTCCACAGAAAACAAAAAACGGGGCGCCTATTCTTTGTAACGATCCGCATCTTGGGTTAAACCTTCCGTCGCTTTGGTATGAGATGCAATTGTCTGTGCCCGGCTTTAACGCTTATGGAGCCAGTTTTCCGGGTGCTCCGGGAATTATTATTGGATTTAATGACAGTTGTGCATTTGGATTTACCAATGGTGGAAGGGATGTGCGTGATTATTATGAAATCCGGTTCAAAGATGAAAGCAGGCAGGAGTATTGGTTCGATAGCGCCTGGAAGAAAACAAGTTTCAGGATCGAACAAATTAAAATAGCAGGTAAGCCCGATTACATGGATACGGTAGCTTACACGGTATTCGGGCCCGTCATGTACGATGCCAGCTTCAGTGGAAAAAGAAACACTGCAGGCAAGAATTATGCAGTTCGCTGGACAGCACATGATGAAAGCAATGAACTGCGTTTGTTTTACCTGCTCAACCGTGCGAAGAATTATGATGATTATAAAGTGGCGGTGCCCTACCTGCGTACACCCGGCCAGAACTGCATTTTCGCTTGTAAAAACGGAGATATCGCTATACAAACCCAGGGCAATTTCCCTGCTAAATGGAAAGGCCAGGGCGATTTTGTGATGCCCGGCACCGATAGTAGTTTTATGTGGCAGGGAATGATACCACAGGATGAAACCCCGTTTCAGTTTAATCCCGAGAGAGGGTTTGTGAGC
>JBPOHG010000192.1:0-10289 GCA_052035835.1 Bacteroidota bacterium
ATGCATTCACCCTAACGTACAGCGATCATACAAATCATGCTTTTAATGAACAAACCAATAAAATGGGTGATGTAAAATTATACCCACAGCAAGCTTTCCAGGAATTATACATACGTACAAGTGCCAACGATATGATCATTGATATTACAAAGCCCGTTGAAGTAAGTAACCAGGGTGAAACTTACGCTATGAAAGGCCCATGGAAACTAATTTACCTTATGGAATGGTGAATTTAATAGTTGCCGGGAGCCGGAGGGGTGGCCTCAGCAGCCGTTTTCTTCGTCTTATTATCCGTTTCTTTTTTCTTGGATTTTTTGTCGCGTTTCATATCCATGGCATCCGGCTGGTCGTCATCCATTTTTAATTTCGCGTGTTGAATGGCGAAAAAGAAAGTGGTCTTTACATCTTCTTCATTATAGGTGTCGATCACTTCCATGAAATCACCGTATCGGTTCCAATCGGTATTTTTTTTATCCATGTAGAACCCAATATTTTGTACAAAATATTCACCATCTGCCAGCCCAAGTGCAAAAATGGGAGACTCAGCTTTTTTACCTTTTGAACTATAGATCATGGCATCCATAATTTTATCGTTCAGAGAAGCAAAATATTTTGAACTATCGCGATTGCCTAAACGATGATAAGCAATGGCAACTTCCCGCAAGGCCAGCATACTTACCGGTACTTTTTGCAGCAATACCCTGCCTTTATTTACCACTTCCTGAAATTCGCTTGCTTTGCTGTGATCATAAATTTCCAGTTCAGCTTCCATGATCTGAACAGGTTTAAATTGTGGGTTTTCTGTGAAACCAATCATTAATGCAAGTGTTTCGGCTTTGCTGAATGCAGAGTCGTTATTAAGGAAACGTATGATCAGTTTATGGTAATATAATTCGCTACCGCGGTCCTGGGTTTTTTCAAGGATCATTTTAAAATCCCGGTGGTAATCAAATGGTGGGCCAGTTTGAACGGGTGCGGTGCCGGATGCTACCTGAGCGAATGTATGTGAAGCAGAAAAAAAGATAACAGCAAGGAATAGAATATACCTCATGGGGGAGCTTAATTTTAGTATACAAATTAAACTAAAAGTACATGAAAAATTACAATTGAGCGTAACAAGGGGACTGGCTTTCAGGCCCTTTTTTGCAATAACCCGGCGTTGAGTAATATCAAACCGATCACCATGATCAATGCAGCGCCTAACAATGCTTCCTGAATATAAGGGATGTTCACATATCCCATTGCCGCTCCTCCCTGGGTCATCAGCAACAATTCATTTATAATGATGCCCACACAAAAAATTAAAATGGCAATTGTGATGAGGGGTGTTGCACGAATATAATGAGTGCTAAAAATGTATCCGATAATAAACAGGCTGGTTACAGCTAGTAGAACCAAATGTAAATACCCGATAACTATGGGCCTGAACCCAAATGCAAGAATGCTTAATGAGGGAATGGTTGATCCCATCTGAAGAATGAATTTGATGCTCAGCGCAATGCCAGATAATATTAAGACCCATTTCCCTGGATTGGTGAGATATTGGCGTATTTTTAAATTGTTCTTTCGTATGCTATGTAGAATGTATGCCCATACAACCAGTTGAATGAAAGCAGCTACAATTACCAGCAGAAATACCCACAATGGAATATTCATCCATAAAGTAGAAAGGAAGTAAGCAGGTATGGCAGCGAATGCCAAAAGCCTGAAAATGAGTTGAATGTTTGATGAACTGATGATATATTGTAAGCATATATGTGTAAATAAACCCATGCAGACAAAAAAGAACCATCCATTGTATTGAAAATGGAGAAAAAAATATTGAGCAGACAGGTACCAGTTTTGGTGTACAATTTTATTTGCCATCAAAAAGGCCAATGCAAAAGCACCTGCTGAGGATATGATATTAAACAAAAGGGCAGCCCTGAAAAAATTATTAGCGGGTGCATAAGATTTTATTTTTCTAAGGTCTTTAAAGTAGGTAGTAGCAAAAAAATAAAGTACAATTACAGAAAGTGTTGAAAAGCTGATAGATACTGTTCCGTAACCTTGAATGGGGAATGCAATCAGCATACCTGTTGCAGAAAGTAAGTTAAATTGTAATAATCTCCTGTATTTTCTAAAAGCGGTTATATTGTATTGGTCAAGGTAAGCAACCATCAGTACCATCAATGCCTGGCTGATCCATCCGGTAAATGCAAAGTGAGAATGCCCGTGAAGTAAATGCTTCTGATCAATGAAAGGAAGGGGATAAATGATTTTGTACCTGAGTAAGGCTCCCATCATAGCAACAATCAGCAGGTTAATAAAGCAAATCCTAAGCCATTTTCGTAACGGGCCATTGTTCATCACAACTGCAAGTTAAAAGTAGATATAATCAGGAAATATGATCAGGGTCATATCAGCAATATACCTTACCTCTTTCGATTGTAAGTTTGCCCTTGGCCTGCAGTGATTTCATTGTTCGAATCACAGTTTCAACCCTGAGTCCGGTCATGTCGGCGACTTGCTGGCGGGTCAGTTGAAGGCGATTGCATTTTGGACAAATATTCTTTTTAGTGGCTTTAAAGTATGCCATTAATGTACTGATTGAATTTTCTGGATTGTGATTGGCCATTTCTTTAAGGATGAGAAATTTAAATCTCAACCTTTGTGTAAGCAAACGGCTAAAAGAGAAATGGATGCAGGGATTTTCATTGATCAATTGTAGGAAAATAGATTTGTGCAGGCGTATAATCACCGATTCGGTATCTGCGATAGCGGTAGCGGCATAAGGTTCATCATCAAACAATGGCAATTCACCAAAACACTCACCCGGATCTATCATCACTTGTAAAAATTCTTTTCCTTCTTCATTAATATTCACCCATCTCACTTTTCCGCTTACCAGTTGATAGTAAAATTGGGAATGCCCACCTTCGTGGAAAATGATATCTCCAGCTCCTGCTTTTTTAAATGTTGCGCCCCATGCCAGTAACGTATCAATATCTATCATGCATTTTTGATTTGCATCTTCCTGAACTGGAATGGTTTTTATCGCGGGTGACATGCTGTTTTAACTTTTAAAGTAAAGCTACACACGGTGACTGCGAGTGGATATGATTGTCCTTCTGTATTGATATGATTGAAGTCATTTTTAAATCATCAGGGATTAGATTATTTATTGTAAAACAATTAGTTGTGATTTTATTCTTCACTTATAAAGGGAATTTGTATACCTCATCTGATAGTTATGATTGTACGCATAAATAAACATCCTGCCTGTAAGTAATCTTGCCTATCTAAAATTCATTTCAAAATTTTTATCATGAAAAAGCTCTTGTTCTTCCTGTCAGCAGGAATCATGTTTGCAGCCTGCGGTGGTGGTGCCGGTAGCGATGTTAAGCCAACTGCCGATCCTTATGATGCCAGTAAAAATGAAAAAATATCAAACGGCAATCCTTCCTATGATCCAAAACGGGGAGAAGGTAAATTCACCAAGGTAGATGTGGCGGCTACACTTGACGCCACAATGGCTGCCAGTGGTGAAAAAGTATATGGAATGAAATGCAGCAGTTGCCATAAAACAACTGATGAAAAACTTGTTGGGCCAGGATGGCAAGGGGTAACTTCCCGCCGTACAGCAGAATGGATATTAAACTTCATCACCAATACAGATGAGATGCTTAATAAAGACCCCGAGGCGCAAGCACAACTTGAAATCTGCCTGGTAAGGATGCCAAACCAAAACCTTGCCGACGAAGAGGCCAGGTCATTGTATGAATTCATGAGAAAAATTGATGGCGTGAAGTAATTCAATTAATTCCTGATACTAAACCAAACTACATATGAAAAGAAAATATTTAAGAATCCTATTCACAGCAGGGGCCTGGTTGCTACTTACTGTAACGGGTTGTAAGCCCAAAAATGCCGGGAATGCAGTTAGCTCCGATGCTGGCGCAAAGGCTTATGTAGCTCCAGGTAAATACGATACCTACTACAATTTCGTTTCGGGAGGCTTCAGCGGCCAAATGAGCGTATATGGGTTGCCGTCGGGGAGATTGCTTCGTGTGATCCCTGTGTTCTCTGTAGATCCTGAGAAAGGATGGGGATATAGTGAAGAAACCAAACCTATGCTGAATACTTCACACGGATTTGTGCCATGGGACGATCTTCACCACACTGAATTGTCGCAAACAAATGGAGAAATTGACGGCCGTTGGGTTTTCGGAAATGCCAATAATACTCCCAGGGTGGCGAGGATCGACCTTGGTACCTTCCGCACTTCAGAAATCATAGAACTACCTAATAGTGCAGGTAACCACTCATCTCCATTCATTACAGAGAATACCGAATACGTAGTAGCAGGAACAAGGTTTAGCGTACCACCCGATAATGTTAATGGTGATGTACCCATCAATACCTACAAACAAAATTTTAAAGGAACTTTAAGTTTTATCAGTGTTGCAAAAGACAATGGGAAAATGGACATCGCTTTCCAAATACTCTGCCCCGGTGTGAACTTCGATCTGAGCCATGCAGGTAAAGGAAAATCACATGGCTGGTTTTTCTTCAGTTGTTACAATACCGAACAAGCCAATACTTTGCTTGAAGTTAATGCTTCTCAAAAAGACAAGGATTTTATCATGGCTGTTAACTGGAAGAAGGCAGAAGAATACCTTAAAGCTGGTAAAGGCCGCAAGCAACAGGTGCGCTATGCTCACAATATCTATGATGAAAAATCGCATACGGCTACTTCTGAAATAAAAACGGAAGTAACTGTGCTGGATGCGAAAGACCTCAAGGATATCTGTTACATGATGCCTTGTCCGAAATCTCCGCATGGCTGTGATGTTGACCCAACTGGAGAGTACATTGTTGGAAGCGGAAAATTAGCTGCACTCATCCCGGTATTCAGTTTTGATAAGATTCAAAAAGCCATTGCAGCAAAAGATTTCATTGGAGAGTATGATGGAATTCCTATTATCAAGTACGAAAGCGCCTTATATGGAGAAGTACAAAAGCCAGGCCTGGGGCCATTGCATACAGAGTTTGATGGCAATGGAAATGCCTATACTTCATTCTTTGTATCTAGTGAAGTTGTAAAATGGAATATAAAAGACCTGAAAGTTGTAGACAGAGCGCCAACTTATTACTCTGTGGGACACCTTTGTGTACCAGGTGGTGATAGCAAAAAGCCATCTCCTAAATACCTGATTGCTTATAATAAAATTACAAAAGACAGGTACCTGCCAACTGGCCCCGAACTATCACAAAGCGCCCAGTTATACGATATCAGTGGCGATAAAATGCAACTGATACTCGATTTCCCAACGATTGGTGAACCCCACTATGCACAGGCTGCCCCGGCAGATATAATAAAGAACAGATCAGTAAAATTTTTCAAGATTGAAGAGAATAGCAACCCCTATGTTGCTAAGGGGGAAGGAGCGTCTAAAGTAGTGAGGGAAGGCAATAAAGTACATGTTTACATGACATCTATCCGTTCTCACTTTGCCCCGGATAATATTGAAGGTATTAAAATGGGTGATGAAGTTTACTTCCATGTAACCAATCTTGAACAGGATTGGGACGTGCCACACGGTTTTGCTGTGAAAGGAGCCGATAATGCTGAATTACTCATTATGCCAGGCGAAACACAAACCTTAAAATGGAAACCCGACAGGACAGGTATATTCCCGATGTATTGTACTGATTTCTGCAGCGCCTTACACCAGGAAATGCAAGGATATGTGCGTGTATCCCCCGCAGGTAGTACTATACCATTAAACTATAGCACTGGTAAAACGGCACCAGCACCTGATACCGCTGCAGTGGCAAAATAACCACTAAAAATAAGGGGGCAGCATTTCAACTGCTCCCTTTTTAATTGTTTAAAAGATTAATGTAATTTATAATGAACCGAATTAAAGGCTGGGCACAGGTTGTATTGGTTTTGTGTGGATTTGCTCTGATCGTTGTATTGTTTGTACCCATGTGGCGTATAGACCTGGAAGCGCCACAATACCCCGAAGGGCTGGCTCTTATGATATACCCCGATCGGCTGGGGGGAAATATTGATATCATCAATGGCCTGAACCATTACATTGGTATGAAAACATTGCATACAGATGATTTTATTGAGTTTACCATTCTTCCTTACATCATCGGTTTATTTGCAGCAGCATTTATACTAATTGGATTGATGGGCAAACGAAGGCTCATGAATATTCTTGCCATATCATTTGTTGCTTTTGGCATCATTGCTATGTATGATTTTTGGAGATGGGAATATAATTACGGGCATAACCTGGATCCAGATGCCGCGATTATCGTGCCTGGCATGGCTTATCAACCACCATTAATTGGCTTTAAGCAATTATTGAATTTTGGTGCTTATTCGGTACCCGATACCGGCGGATGGATTTTTATAGCATCGGGAGTTTTGCTAATGCTATGTGTATTTGCCGAATGGAAATATGCCAAAAAGACTAAAAGTTTGAACAGTGTTCAATGGGCTTTATTATTCATCATTCCAGTAATGAGTAGTTGTAACACGGGCCCCGAACCCATAAAAGTTGGAACCGATCACTGTTATTTCTGTAAAATGTCGATATCGGATGCGAGGTTCGGAGGTGAAATCGTAAGTAAAAAAGGGAAGCTGTACAAGTTTGATGATATTAAATGCATGCAGGCCTATCTTGAGATGAAAGATATAGTTCAGGATGACATCAGCGATATATATACAACTGATTATTGTAACCCTCATCAATTGGTGAGTACTACCAATGCATTTTTTCTTCAATCGGAAGAGTTTAGAAGCCCAATGGCTGGTAATTTGGCAGGGTTTGCACTAAAAGATAGTTTAACAGCCATCAAGAATCGGATACCTTCAGCCATTCCGCTCGAATGGAAAGATATTCATAAGCCATGAAATCAATCTTATTCATAGTAATTTTTTCATTTGCCTGTAAAAAATCAATTGCCGGAAGAATACCTGTTGGGAAAAATGAAAAGGTTCATTCAATCCTGGAAGCCATTCGTTTTGCAAAACCGGGCGATACTATAGTTGTATCCCCGGGTGAATATAGAGAAGGGAACATTGTCATCAGTAAGCCGGTTGCATTACTTGGTATCAACTACCCTGTATTAGATGGAGAAGGCAAGTATGAAAATATTTCAATTAAATCAAACAATGTTGTTATAGCAGGCTTCAAGATCATTCGATCAGGGGTATCCAGTATTGAGGATTATGGTGGAATAAAAATGTACCAATGTAGGAATGTTGAGATCCGAAATAATATCCTTGAACATACTTTCTTTGGCATCTACGCACAATTTTGCAGCAATTGCACCATTGAAAACAATTACCTGGCTGCTTTCCAGCAACAGGAACAACAAAGTGGAAACGGTATACATTGCTGGAAGTCGGATAAAATGAATATTGTTGGCAATCAAATTCAGGGGCACAGAGATGGTATTTATTTTGAGTTCGTTACAAACTCTGTGATTAGCAGAAATATTTCAAAAGGAAATATTCGTTATGGGTTGCATTTTATGTTTTCGAATCACGACCGTTATACAGGAAACGTTTTCAGCGGTAATGGTGCTGGGGTGGCAGTGATGTTTTCGAATCATGTTTCGATGTATCACAATTTGTTTTCCGACAACTGGGGGGATGCAGCATATGGTTTGTTGCTCAAGGAAATTTCAGATAGTAAAATTTCAGGGAACAGGTTTGTTCAAAACACGACAGGGATCCATATGGAAGGGGCAAGCAGGATAGATATGGATAGCAACGCCTTTGAGAAAAATGGCTGGGCTTTGAAGATCCAGGCAAGTTGTATGGACATCAAGCTAACTGCGGGAAATTTTATTGGAAATACTTTTGATGTTGGAACAAATGGAAGCCTGGTGTTGAATTCATTTGATGGAAATTATTGGGATAAGTATGAAGGGTACGATATTAACCGGGACAACACTGGAGATATTCCTTACCGGCCCGTTAGCCTCTATTCAATGATTGTAGAACAAAACCCGCCATCAATGATTTTATTCAGGAGTTTTATGGCATCCCTCCTTGATAAATCAGAAAAAGTGATACCTACGCTTACCCCCGAAAACCTGAAAGACAACAGGCCCCGGATGAAAAAAATTGAGTTATGATTATCGCAACGAATGTTTCTAAGAAATTCGGAAAGTTACAGGCTTTGGATAATGTATCTGTAACCTGTAGTAAAGGAGAATGTATAGCTCTCATTGGACCTAACGGAAGCGGGAAGACGACCTTAATTAAAAGTATCCTGGGGATGGTTGTTTGCGACAGTGGATTTATCACATTCAACGGAAACAATATTCAGCATGATTGGAAATACAGAAGCGACATTGGTTATATGCCACAAATTGGCAGGTATCCCGATAATATGAGCATCGGGCAACTGCTGGATATGATGGCAGATATACGGGGAGGAACCAAGTTGGAGAAAGACGATGAACTGATCCGGCATTTCAAACTAACTGAAATGCTGCATAAGAGAATGCGCACATTGTCTGGCGGTACCCGTCAAAAAGTAAGTGCAGCCCTGGCGTTTATGTTTAACCCTGCTGTGCTTATCCTGGATGAACCTACAGCCGGACTTGACCCGCTGGCTTCTGAAACCCTCAAAGAGAAAATTGTAAAAGAGCACCAGGTCGGAAAACTGGTGATGATTACATCACATATCCTTAGTGAACTCGACGGGTTGGTTACCCAGGTTATTTATATGCAGGATGGAAAGGTACGGTTTCATCAGTCAACGGAGGAATTGCGTATTGCTACAGGTGAAGTAAAACTGGCCAAAGCCATTGCAAATTACATCAGGAAAGAACAAGCTGTATGAAAAAAATTATTAAATATGTGATCATTGATATACTCAGGAACAGGATCATGCTGGCTTATACGATATTTCTGTTACTGATTTCATTTAGTGTATTTACCCTTGAAGACAATAGCTCAAAAGGGCTATTAAGTTTACTGAACATTGTATTAATAATTGTACCACTGGTTAGTATGTTGTTTGCAGCCATATATGTGTATAATTCTGCTGAATTTATAGAATTGCTGGTTAGCCAGCCACTTAGGCGGAAGACGATTTGGTTGAGTGTTTTTTTAGGATTAGCAATTTCACTTGCACTAACATTTTTTATAGGTGTAGGATTGCCGGTATTGATCTATGAAGGTACATCAACGGGAGCAATCCTCATAGGAATTGGCATATTGCTTTCTATTATCTTTGTTACGATAGCAATGCTTGCTGCTGTGCGTGTGAGAGACAAAGCAAAAGGTATTGGGGTTGCGATATTATTGTGGTTGTATTTTTCGCTGCTGTTCGACGGATTGGTGTTGTTTTTGCTCTTTCAGTTTTCTGATTACCCAATGGAAAAGCCCATGATGGCAATAAGTGCCTTGAACCCAATTGACCTGGGCCGTATTCTTATTTTGTTAAGAATGGATGTTTCAGCATTGATGGGGTATACAGGAGCTGTATTCAAAAATTTTTTTGGAACGGCTACTGGTGGCGGACTGTCTTTTATTGTGTTGCTTATGTGGATTGTTTTTCCATTGTTCTTGTCGTTAAGGAAATTTAAACGAAAAGACTTATAAATGAAAAGGCACGAATCGCTGGTTCCATTATCTAAAGAGCACCATCAGTCACTTATTTTGGCAAAATTGTTACAAAAGGGTGCTCCTGCTTACAAAGGGTTGCCGGTTTTAATGGAGGATAAGGCGGTTTATGCGCTCGCTCAATTTAAAGATCATATACAAGCGCATTTCTGTAAAGAAGAAACTGTGTTTTTATTACTCAAAGGGCAACATGAGGAAATTGATTATTGGATAAGTAAGCAGCATGATGAACATGAACAACTAAGCCAGATGTTTCATAGCCTGGAAGAGCATGTTTGTTTGGAAGAAAAGGCACATGAATTGGGTGTTTTACTCGAACAACATATTCGCAATGAAGAGCGGGAGTTGTTTCAGCTGATACAGGAAAAATGTAATGAATTTGTTTTGAACAAGATTAAAAATTTGACGCTGTAAATATTAAACCTGGATGAAACAGGATATACTAAACCGTATAGATATACAATTGCTTGTAAATTCTTTTTATGATAAAGTAAAACAGGATGATATTATAGGCTATATCTTTAATGATATCGCAAAGGTTGATTGGGATAAGCATTTACCTGTAATGTATGATTTCTGGGAAAATACCATTTTTTACACTGGTACTTATGAAGGCAATCCTATGAAAATGCATTTTGCATTGCAT
>JBPOHG010000055.1:0-2318 GCA_052035835.1 Bacteroidota bacterium
GAAAAACCTCAATTTTATATTTTTTCAGGTATTTTCCCAATGAATAAGCAAGTCTTAGCGTTTTGAAGGAAAGGCTTTGCTTTTTTTTGTGCACGATGAAATGAACACTGGCTACGCCTTCAAAATAAGGTTTAAACTGTGCCCATTTTTCTTTGCCCAATACCTTTTCGGGCTTTTCGATAAAGTTCAGGCCTTCCAGGCTTTCAACATTGATTATAGTGGCATTCTTAGATTGGTTGGTGATTTCGATAAATACATGCAACTCTACCTGATGTTTGATACCCTGGATGGTTTCCAGGATCACATCCATGAAATTGGTAGAGGTATAATAAGCAACAACCATGTTAGCCTGAATAACGGTTTTTTAATGTGTGTTAGTCTGCCCGCTCTCTAATTTTCCCTGCTCTTCCAAAATCTGCCCCTGGCTTTTTTTTCGGTATACCAGGAAGGCAATTCCGCCTGCCAGGAAAAGGGTCCCCCAGAAAATGAAGAATAACCATTCTTTTGGCATTTGGCCTGCAAGATAATGATATGACAAAACAATCACAGCGCTGATGAGGTAAAATGCCAGTACATGCGGTATACCGGTAACTTTTTTCCTGATGAGCACAACATCCTGTATAATATGGAATGCCAGGAAGGAAAAGAAAATTGCATAGTTAACGACAGTCAGGGATTTGATATAATAAAAGCCTATCACACATAACAGTACATTTAACAGCAGGCTGGCCGCATTACAAAGCATATCCAGTTTTTCGAGCTTAAGGGTAATCAATACATTGGCCTGTAAAAAAACAGTTGGGAAAGTGAGCATCACCAAAAACATTTCTTTACAGTAAAAGGAAGTGCCTTCATATTTATCGCCAAACAGCCAGGGGATCACCAGGTCGGCAAACGAATAAATGAATGTATAGGAGAGGAGGCCGTACAAACTGAAAGGGATAAACGCTTTTTGATACAGGCCCTGCATTTTTGCCATCCCTTCCTTGTAGGCATTCAGCAGCATGGGGTAGATGGAGGATGATACGATCACTGGCAGGATATACCCGATGGATAATAGCTTGTAAGAAATTTCATACATCGCTACATCATCCAGTGTAAGTATTTTTGATACGAGTATATTGCCAATGCGCCAGTAAATGACCGAAATGCTTCCAATGATAATGAAAGACCAGTTGGCCCCCACAATTTTTTTAACTTCCCCGAAATCAACTTTCACTGTAAGAATCTTGCGCAAACTGATTTCATTGGAACTTCCAAATCGGATAAAGAGGTTAAGGGTGATCAGGCGCAGCAGGATTAAGAAGAATGATAAGTATATGATATCGATGGGCCAAACAAAAATGGCCAGTGCTATCAGGAATTTCAATAATGCCTCTACTGTTAATATGACAAAACTCTTTTTTTGTTCGAGTTGGGCGATGTTGATATACTTAACAACATAAATGATGTTGTCGAATATAATATTGATACCAATGATCAATGATAGAGACCTCACCAGTTGGCTTTCATACAATGTGTATGACAATATAATATTGATGATATAGAATACAATGCCGGCATACAGCTGGATCTTAAAAAATTTATCAATCAGCTCCCGGCGGTTCTCGGTATTGATCAGTTCACGAATGAACCAGTGGCCGAGGCCAAGTGTAGAAAAGCCAACTACAAATGAGTAAATCGTATTGGCGATAACATAATTGGCAAAATCGCTTTTGCTGTATTCTCTCGCAATAACGATAAAGAATACACTCAGCAGAATATTTTGCAGTACATTGGAAACAACTCCCCAGGCACTGTTTTGCAGTAATTTAGAACCCAGCTTGTTGCGGATGTTCTGTAAGAGGCTAAGCTTCTGCATACAATTCCTCCTCTTCCTGTTCCTCCTGTAATTCTTCTTCTTCAGGTACAACAGTTTCAAATCGTTTATAGGCAGTGATGGTTAATCCAACGAGCGCCGCCACCATGATCATGATGCGCACGTCACCCAATGAGTATACGGTATAAAAACCAGCCATCCAGCTGATGATGGCCGACATCAGCAACAGAAACGTGGTATCCCTGTATTTCAGGTAAGAAAAGAATGAATTGATCATGGGTATCAGGAACAGCAGGATGATGGCTGTAAAACCAATGGCGCCGTATTCGGTCAGGAATTTTAAATAGCCGCTTTCGGGGTGGTCGTAATAAAGAAAATCATTTTCTACAAACCAAAACTGATCGGGGTTGTGAACCGATACATAATTGGCATAGTTGCCTGGTGCAATCCCAAATATCGGGTTATCGAGGAATATCTGGTAGGCATCCTTCCAGATACC
>JBPOHG010000173.1:0-1739 GCA_052035835.1 Bacteroidota bacterium
CCCCAGCTTCCGTAGCTGTAAAAACTCCGCCGCACATAGTTATTGGCGCCTGGAACATATATTCTTACCTCATAATCGCCGGGTGTGCGGGGCACATAAGAATAAACGGTAGCAGCGCCAACACTGAGCTGCTGTTCAATCATCAGTTTATCTTCTTTTTGTGACTCGTAGCGGAAATAGCTGCCGCTCTTCGTAAGCACCGTGCGGTATTCATGTTTGATGACCTCTACTCTTCCTGTAGCATTAATGGCATTACCATCTTTATTCACCGAAGCGAGTTGAAATTTCACCGGCTGATTGAGCGGATAATAATAAAACCAGTCCTGTTTGATGCCAAAGAAAACATCCTGTGTGAAAATATCAACGGAAGAGGCCCTGCTCACTGGTCGTCCTGTTTCATCAAAAACAGTGGTATAGAAATTTGTTTGAAGGGCCCCCATGTTGGCATAAGTTACCGGTACTGCGTAATCAATCATTGCATTACCTGCTTCATCAGTGACACCTTCCTTCACTTCCTTATCAAAGAAAGTATTCTGATTGGCAAGAGAAAAGTCGTAACCATCAAATTTCTCCGCAGAAAAAGATTTCTGCTTCACCTGTATTTCTGTTTCATACTTTCTGTTAGCAGCAGGAGGTCCAAAGAAATTCATAGCATTGATGGAAAGCGCAGCATTCTCACCCGGGCGAAGTGATTTTTTGTCAAGTTTGGCCGAAACCCTGATCCTGTCGGGCACAAATTCTTCCACCGAAAAATTCTTTGAAGCCAGCAACACATCAGTAGTGGTGTAAACTTCCAGTGTATAACTGCCTGTAATAGCTGCCATCGCAATATCAATACTTCCCTCCAGTGAGCCTTCTTCATTCAGGCTCTTCCGAAATGATTTCAGCTCTTTTCCATTAGGCAGCAGGAATTTCAGCTTCAACGGTACATCGCCAGGATTTTTCCATTGCGCATCCCGGAGAATAACGGAAAAGTTGATCTTCTCCCCAGGCCTATAGACATCTCTTTCTGCATAAACAAATGCATCAAAACCGGAAGGATTACTCCTCTTTCCTCCAACATCAAAACGGGATGTATTCACCTTTGTATTACCAAATGGCAAATAATTGAAATCGTCTGCTGTTTTTGCAATGATCATTGCCGGCTTAAAGCCGCCGAAATCCTTTTTTGTATAAGTAATCTCTGCTACGCCACTGCTATTAGTAGCTCCTGTTCCTATCAACTGATTGTTTGAACCATATACAGCTACATTTACACCATTAACAGGATCCGCTGTTTTAATAGAATTTGTAAATACATAAATCTTATTCAATCCTTCTTTAGCTATCAGGCCAAGATCAGATAAAGAAATATAGCGGCTGTCTTTTACCCAGTTATCATCGGTGGAACGTATGACCACATGATAAACGCCTTTGAAATCCGGTAACCTGTCTTCGAACTGGGAGAAATTCAACAACCTTCCCCCCCCACTTTTTGGCAATGAACGGGTATCAATTTCTTTTTCATAGATCACATCTCCCAGCATAGCATCAGTACCGTAGTCATCATAATAATACTCGTCCTCATAACTGGCATAATCAGGTCCGCTGCTGGTTTCTTTTGGATAATAACCATAGCGCTGCGCCAGCAGCAGGTTATTCTCATATATCTTTGAAATGATCAGTTTTACCTTGGGCACATTTGTTACCTGCACCTCTATATTCTTTCCGCCCTTTTTTGAGAGATAAACCGCTTTGCT
>JBPOHG010000097.1:0-6010 GCA_052035835.1 Bacteroidota bacterium
AGGGACGGTAGGCAGCCCAGACAATGCGGTAGCCGGTATCGATTTCAAAGCCAATGTTTTTAAAAGGGCACAGGTGTATGGCCAATTGCTGCTTGATGAATTCATTCTTTCTAAAATAAAGAACAGTCCAACCAACTGGGTCAACAAATTCGGCTTCCAGCTGGGAGGGAAATACATCAATGCTTTTGGTGTAAAGAACCTCGATTTGCAGGTAGAAATGAACCGTGTGCGGCCGTTTACTTATGCGCATTCCGATACCATCAACAATTATACTCATTATAACCAGCCACTGGCACATCCTCTGGGTGCCAATTTCCAGGAATTTATTGGTATTGCTCGGTACCAGCCATTTCCCAAATGGTACATCTATGCTAGGGGTATCTATTATTTCCAGGGGCTCGACAGTTCCAATGCAAATTTTGGGGGCAATATTTTCCGGAATTACAATACAAGGTTATCCGAAGATGGGTATAAAGTGGGGAGTGGTAACAAAGCTACCTGTTTCAATGCACTGCTGAATGTTTCTTATGAATTCAGGCAGAACCTGTTCTTCGAAGCGTCTATACAACACCGTAATTATAAACTCGGCAGCACAAGCGGGAGTGCAACCATGTTCAATGCCGGTGTTCGGTTGAACATGTACAAGCGTGAATATAATTTTTAAGGGATTATTCTACGATCAGTGAAAGGGTGATGGTTCGAGAATTGATTTTATCAATCACATTCGAAAACTTAAGGTCCTTGTCCCTGCTGTGTACGTTTTTGAATCCCCATCCGAATTTAATTTCGGGTGACAAAACAAATACCGGGAAATAAAAGTGAAAGCCAATACCGGCTTCTAGTCCATAATCGAGTTTATTGAGCTTGATTTGCTTTTCTGCGTTCTTTTCTCCGGCATTAGCGGCAAAATCATATTCTACTTTACCACCGGCAAGCATGTATACCTTAAAATTATAAATACGGTCGCTGCTGAATTTTACCTGCAATGGCAAAGCCAGTGTGATACCCTGTATCTTTCGGGTTGTGATGGTGTCTTCACCTGCAAAGCGATCGGGGTATTTGATGCTGTATTGGAAAGCTTTTTCTGTAAAAACAAGGTTGAGTGGGTACGTGCGTAAATCGAAATGTTCGCCCAGCCGCATATTCACGAGCCATGCCAGGTGGATACCGGTACTTTGCAGGCTTTCCACTGCCAGTACACTATCATATTGAAGAAAGCGTGGATTGTGGTCGAAATGATAATACGCCCGGTTCACTCCGAGGTTAATGCCGAAATGGAACTTTTTATAATCGTGGTCGGGCAGGTTGATAACCCTTTCCAGTTGCGCTGAAACAACCAGTGGAAAGAGAAAGAATGCTGCCAGTACTGATACTATTTTACTCCGCAATAAATACTGCATATTCCTAAGCTCAGGGGTTTGCTATAAGTTTTTTGATATCCTACTTTATCGAGGATATTGGTAAAGTTTTTTCGTTCCGGGAATTTTTTTATTGATTCGTCAAGGTATTTATATGCGTCGCGGTTTTTTGAAAAAAGTTTGCCCATATTGGGAGTGACCATTTTCATGTAAAATGTATACATGGGTTTCACCAATGGCAAAGTAGGTTTGCTAAATTCAAGCACCACCAATTTTCCTCCCGGTTTTAATACCCTGAGGATTTCTGCAAGCCCTTTTTCGAGGTGTTGAAAGTTTCTCACGCCAAATGCCACGGTTACAGCGTCAAACGTATTATCAGAAAAATTTATTGCCTCACTGTCTCCATTTAACAATTCAATAGCAGGCGATAACCCCAGTTTGTTCACTTTTTTCCTTCCAATTTCGAGCATGCCATCACTGATGTCGATACCTGTAATTTTTTTAGGTTTCAGGATCTCATTTGCCATGATGGCCACATCTGCAGTTCCGGTTGCCACATCAAGCATTTGCTGAGGGTTAAGTGCTTTCAGTTCATTCAATGCCTTTTTGCGCCAGCGGATATCTGTGCCTGCGCTCAGGAACCGGTTGAGGAAATCATACCTTCCCGCAATGTCATCGAACATACCGGCTACCTGTTCCTTTTTACTTAAAGTGGAATCTTTGTAAGGAACAACAGTATCGTGTGCAAAATCGGCCATCTGCCTGCAAAGATAAGCGGTTTAAAGCTTTACGGGCGACTGTATTAACATTGCTTTTAGATTGAGTACTTTTGTTAAACAATGATTCCCATGCATATAAAGAAAGCAGTATACCTCATCAGCAGCCCCGAGTTTGAGAAATGCCCGGTACCCGATAAACCCGAGTATGCATTTATCGGCAGAAGCAATGTAGGAAAATCATCGCTTATCAATATGCTGTGTAACAATGAGAAACTGGCGAAAACATCAGCTGCACCAGGGAAAACCCAATTGATCAACCATTTTGAAATCAGCAGTAGTATCAAGGACGATAAGGGGGCCGAAAAAATGCAGCAATGGTACCTGGTAGATTTGCCGGGATACGGATTTGCACAGGTAAGCATGCGCAGCCGCCGAAGATGGGAGCAGATGATAGAGAATTATTTACGTAAACGTGAAAATCTGTCGATGGTTTTTGTGCTCATAGATTCGAGGCATTCCCCCCAAAAAATTGACCTTGATTTCCTCAACAAGCTAAAGGTTTGGAAAATACCTTTCGCACTTATCTTCACTAAGAGCGATAAAGAGAACCAGCGAACGGTAAGTAAGAATGTAAAAGATTTCCTGGAAACGATGAAGCAGAGCTGGCAATTCCTTCCGCAGCATTTTGTAAGCAGCGCAGTAAAAAAATCGGGGCGTGAAAAAATCCTTTCACTTATTGGGGAGTTAAATGATAGTGAATAGGGGGGAGACGATCCCTTCAGGCACCGGTGGGCGCCTGTTGTAGCAACCATTGCGATGATTAATTCACCACTTTATTGGCGCAGCTGCTGCTGGCAAAAGCCTCGGGTTTGGCTTTAAAGGCAAACCCCATTCCCAGGATATAACCCATTGCTTCCCTGAGTGCTTCATTGCTTTTGAATTGGGGGTTGGTGTTGATGTCGGCATGTACTTCCATATCCACATCATACATGGTAAACAGGTTGCACAATTCATAGGCGATCTCAATGCTTTTAGCAACTTCTACCAGCATGCGTTCTTTGATGCTGTGCTGCTGCAGTGTTTTTTCATTGTGAATGAACATGAATCCGCCGTGCCCTTCCCGTAAAAAAACGATCACCGTAGCAAATTCGGTTTCCCGACCTTTTACCTGGCTGTCGGTTCCAATACAAACTTTTAGTTTGTACCCCTGGGATGTTTCTCTTTTGATGGCCTGCTCTACTGCTTCTTTGATGGGAAGATGTAGGGCGTCGCCGTTAAACTTTCTCCATAGCATAGACATGAGCTTTTCTAAATTTACGCATTTTTCCCTGTGTTTGCAAGCCTTGATGATTTGATAACAGCGAAATGTGTATATGTGGAAAATCGTTTATGCTAACTGGTTGTAAAACAAAAGGGGCCAGCCCCTAACGCTGACCCCTAACTTACACATGAATCTACCTTACTGTTTTATAATTCGTTCTGTTTGTTGATAGTTGTTACTGATGAGCTGCAGGATATACATCCCCGAGGCAAGGCGTGCCGTTTCAATCCTGTTGATGCCTTGTGCCCCTTTGCCACTTAGAATGATCCGTCCATTGGCATCTGCTAAACGATACTGATAGTTTTCTGCAGCAGTCACCGATACCTGGCTGTTTACAAATGTTGATACAATGAAAGGGTTGCTTCCTTTGCCATTGTTCTTGATGGCAATAATATTTGAATAAGCCGTTTGGTTGATAACTGAGGTTATGCGTAAACGGTAGTACCTGGTATTGTTGTCTGTAATTTCCTGGCTGAAACTCCTGGCTGCCCCGTTTTGTACGGTTAATGTCCTGAAGTTTGTACCGTCTGTTGATATTTCAATTTCCTGTGTTTGAACCTGCTCATCCGCCACGATATTCCAGCTCAGCTGGTGCCTGTTATTTAAGCTATTGCCACTGAGTGTTACACTGCGTATGGGTAGGGCGCTTCTAAAACCAGTGATGCTGTATGAGCCCAGGCTGCCATAATTATCGGTATTGTTATTGCCTGTTCCATCGAGCACAAAATAATAGGTGCCTGTGTTAAGGATCGTATCAATCGTAACACTCATGGTAGATGCAGGGTCGTATGTGCGTATCAGGTTTAAAGCGGCATCATACAGCATTATTTTCACATCGAGGTTAGCGCCGGTATTGGAACTGTTTAATCCAAACGGAACTGCATCAATGTGAAAATTCGATCGTTGTGTGAAGCTGATACGAAATGCATCTTTATCGGTACTGGTTGCAATAATGCCATTGATGGTGAAAGCATTGTTGTCTACCGTATAGCTGCCTGCGTTCATGGTTTCGGCATAGTCATCTGCCCGGTATGTGAATCCATTTACCGAGGTAATGATGCTGAGGTTATCCTGAACATTGGCGCAACCATATGGAGTAGGGCCGTCGTTCCAGCCGGTCATGTTTTTAGAATAGCTGTTACCCATTACCGGAGCCCAGCCTGTTTCGCCAGAGCCTGTTCCTGTATTGTAGGTTTCTACCAGGTTGCAGCTACCATCGTACGATGACTGATGAGATAACCCAACGGTATGGCCGCTTTCATGGCTGCAACATTCTGCAATGTACTTGCTGTTGTTGGGACCCAGCCTGTCGGAAAAAACAAATGCAGGGGTATCGTCGCCCCAGGTAAAAGAACCAATATATGCAATACCGCCAACGCCGGGTTTCCAACTGCTGGTGGGAGTAATGATTACCCGCATGCGCTGCGTTAATGGAGCAGCGAGGAATTTTGCTGAGTCGGTTGTGATGTTGATATTAAACGGGCGATAGTCTTCAGATACCCGGTTGAATATTTCGGTGATTTGTGCATCCGTTAATGAAGGGGCAGCACAAACAATAGGGGCGCCGCCATTCCACAAAGAGCTTGTAACGGTGTGTCCATCAAAATCAAGGTAGATGGTAGCAGGTACGCCCGGGAAACTGTTTAGTTTGGGTAAGCTAAAGGCCTGTGCCGAACAAATCGCCAGCAGCAGGATTAATATTATTTTGGTAAAGTTTTTCATTTGTCATGGATTTTGCCGTTGGATACGGCTGGATTTTTGGAATTGGTACAGGTTATATTATTGATTACATTCCTGCAATACCTGCCTCGTTTCAAATTTCTGCATACTGTAATTGAGTGCTGCATCCATTTTTATTTCATATCCGTCGAGTGCAGCCGGGTTGATTATTCTTCCCCTGTACTGAACAGATTTATCTTCATTTGTGATACGTGAAATTTGCAACAACGCATTGTTGAATGCTGGTGATTGAATGATCACCGATTGCAGGTTGTGGTATTTCACTTCATTACTCAATACAGTTCCGCTGTATACAAACTGGTCACTGAAAGCAACATGGATTGTTTGTCCGGGTTGCGCTGAGAATGTGTTTTGCAATGTGCCTGCAGAAATGCTGATGGAAGCAGGATAAGCGGCAAAGATTTTTTGAGGTGCTGCATCTGTTTTTTGAGCAAAAACAGTGTGGGTACAAATACAAAGCAGCAATAATACAATTGTACTTCGTGTTTTCATGGATTCGAATTTGTTTTTACGGGTATATGGATCTAAACCATTTCAACAAACGAATCCTGGTACCTATTTAGTGTACGCGGGGAAAGATTTTTTTCAGGCGTTGGATATTAGTGTCAATATTGCCCGGTATTGAGCATCACTAATGTACAGGCTTCCAGGGTTTTAATGCCGGCCTGATGGGCCATTTCCTGAAATTCTTCGTGTTCGGTACCCGGATTAAAAATGATCCTTTGGGGGTGTAAGGATATTATATAATCATAATACGGGCGCTGGTTGCCGGGGTTTAAATAAAGGGTAACGGTGTGAATAGCTGCAATTGCCGGGGTACCTGTTTGGATTGGAATATTGTTAATCTGACCGTTTTTTCTGCCTACGGCAAC
>JBPOHG010000046.1:0-37868 GCA_052035835.1 Bacteroidota bacterium
ACCTGCAGTGATAGTGCATCAGCGGGCACATCAATAACAACAGAAGCGCCATCGGCAATGATTACTTCATCAGTTGCAGTAGGAACTACCGAACCTACCCAGGTACCCGGATCGCTCCAGTTGCCACCGGTTGCAGTGGAATTGATTTGTGAAAAAACAGTTCCGCACAACAGCAATTGTAAACAAAGAAAAGCGTAGATTTTTTTCATACAGGGGTTTTTACATTTTAGCATAAAAATATTGCATCGAAGAAGATGATTCATTTAATTAACATCGTTTTTATACACAACGCATACGTACTTCCATTATATTAAACAGATTTGCAATGCTGTTGTTCGAAAAGATTGAATTTGTAATATTCGTGGTTGCACGTTGCCATAAATTTTGTTTGCGGGCAATGCAGCATTGTAAGGCAAATGAAATGCCGGATAGTGAAAGATGTAAAACAATGCAACGTGGAGGGCACAAAAAAAGCCTCCGGTTGGAGGCTGATATGTTTTCTGACTAAAAAAGATTAGTGACCTTTTACTTTTTCAGCAGCATTTTCAACTGCTTTCTTAGCATCTTCACCTGCTTTTTCAACTTTTTCAGCAGCTTTGTCTAACATTTTTGCAGCTGTATCAACAGCGTTGCCTACAGTTTTCATTGCTGTATCAGCAGCGTTTGACATAGTAGCAGCAGCGGTATCCGCCATGTTGCTCATTTTATCTGCAGCAGCAGCTACAGTGTCAGCGCCTGTACCTTCAGTAGTTTCGGTTTTCTTTTCATCGTTGCAAGAGATCATTACAGCAGCGATGGCAGCGATTGCTAAAAATTTTTTCATTTTTTGGGGTTTTTAAATTTGCGTGCAAAAATAGAGCGAATATTGGAAAATCCAAACTTTTTAGCCAATATTATTCGATTTTACCAACTATTTTTTCCTGAAAAACAACCTTACCGGCACCCCGCTGAAATTAAAGTTCTCCCTTAGCTTGTTTTCGAGGTAATTCCTATATGGGGCTTTGATATCATCGGGATAGTTACAGAAAAAGGCAAAACTGGGGGTATGGGTAGGCAGCTGGGTAACATACTTAATCTTAACGGCATTCCCCCTCACCACCGGCGGGTGATAACTTTCTATAGCCTTGAGCATCACCTCATTGAGCTTGGATGTAACCACTTTACGGTGTTTGTTTTCATACACTTCCAGTGCAGCTTCAATACTCTTGAAAATACGTTGCTTATCCTTCACAGAAATAAACAGGATGGGCACGTCATTGAATGGGGCGAGGCGGTTTTTTAGTTCCTTTTCATAATCCCTGGCTGTATTGGTAGCTTTTTCAACCAAATCCCACTTATTCACCAACACTACTATACCCTTCCCCTTTTTTACCGCGAGGGAATAAATGGCGAGATCCTGGGCTGTAATGCCTTTGCCGGCATCGAGTAACAATAAACAAATATCTGCCTCATCCATTGCTTTGATGGCCCGGATGACAGAATAGAACTCCAGGTCTTCATGAACCTTGGTTTTCCTGCGGATACCGGCTGTATCTATCAGTACAAATTCTTTGTTGTATAAATTATAATGGGTGTGAATCGTATCCCTGGTAGTGCCGGCGATATCACTTACAATGGTACGTTCTTCCCCAATGAGTGCATTGAGCAGGGAAGATTTTCCCACATTCGGCTGGCCGATGATGGCGAACTTGGGTATTTCTGTACCCGGGGTTTCGGGAGCCGGTGTTGCCTCCGGCATTAGCGCCACTACTGCATCGAGCAATTCGCCACTTCCGCTACCGCTTATGGAAGAAATAAAAAATATATGTTCAAAACCCAGGCTGTAAAATTCACTGGCTTCCATCAGGCGGCTGTGATTATCTACTTTATTGACCGCCAGCAATACCGGTTTATGGCTCCTTCTTAATAATTCTGCCATCGACTCATCAAGATGGGTAATACCTGTTGATGCATCTACCATAAAAATGATGGCATTGGCTTCTTCAATGGCGATATGGACCTGCTTGGCAATTTCCCTTTCAAAAACATCCTCACTGCGGGGCACAAACCCACCTGTATCAATCAAATTGAAAGATTTACCTACCCATTCTGCCACGCCATACTGGCGGTCGCGGGTTACTCCGCTTACATCATCCACGATGGCTTTTCGTTGTTCAAGCAGCCGGTTAAAGAAGGTACTTTTTCCAACATTTGGCCGGCCGGTGATGGCTACTGTGAAGCTCATAATTTAATATTTATCTAAACTTATGATAACACATCCCATCAATTTCGCATAATGGTACACGTTATCCTGGTATATTATCATTTAATATCCGTATTCCCTAAGGTACAAATCACTGTCACGCCACTTTGGGCGCACTTTTACATAGAGTTCGAGGAACACCTTGCTGCCGATAAATGCCTCAATATCTTTGCGGGCCAGTGTTCCCAATTGCCTTATCATACTACCCTTTTCACCCAGGATGATCCCTTTTTGGGTTTCCCTTTGTACGATGATATCGGCAGAAATTTTTACCAGCGTCGTTTTTTCTTTGAATTCCTGCACCAGCACTGTGGTATGGTAGGGCAGTTCTTCCTGGTACAATTCAAATATTTTTTCCCTGATCAGTTCACCCACAAAAAACTTCGTTGGAAGGTCGCTCAAATCGTCCTGGTTATAAAAAGGTTCGCCTTCGGGAAGGTACCTGAGTATGGTTTCGAGCAATTGAGTGACACCCTCTTTCTTTAGTGCCGAAATGGTTACTACTTCCCTGCAATACGGCCTCCCCTCAAAAAATTTCGCAGCACTTTGCAACAGGGCCGGGTCTTTTACTGCATCTGTTTTATTGAGCACCACCAATGCAGGAGCTTTTAATTTTAATGCAGTAAAGATGGCATCCGCTTCCTCTACCGGTTCCCTGGCATCGGCAATCAGCAATGCGAGATCGGCATCTTCCAGGCTGCTCCTCACAGCCTGCATCATTTTCTCATGGAGTTTGTATTTGGGCTCAATGATACCGGGTGTATCGGAAAGTATTATTTGATAACCGGTATCATTCAATATGGCTTTGATCCGATGCCGGGTTGTTTGCACTTTATGTGAAACAATCGCCATTTTTTCCCCCATCAAAGCATTGAGCAAGGTGCTCTTTCCTGCATTGGGCTTACCGAAAATATTTACAAATCCTGTTTTCATGATGAATGTTCAGAGAGCTGCGAAGCCCCCTTCAAAAAAAAAGCCCGAATGTTACATTCAGGCTAAGTGTTGCGAAGAGAAGGATCGAACTTCTGACCTTCGGGTTATGAGCCCGACGAGCTACCGCTGCTCTACTTCGCGATGCAAAGATAGGAGTTTGAGGGTTTGCTGCCAACTATATTTTAATTTAGCAATTCAAAAATTACAGATGAGATACACAAGCTGGTTGATCCTGATGCTAATATATATAGCCGGAAGTTGCAAAAAGCCCATAAAGCAACAGGAAGACAAAGTGTATAGCCGCCACCTTCAACGCTATGTGCATCTGACCGTGATCACAACCCCTATGCCCGAAGAAAAGGGAGATATGAACCTGTTGCTTATCCTGGAGAATGAACAGCATCCCTTGCTTTCTTTGAAAGAACTGGCAGATAGTTGCTATCGTTCGGGGAGCCTTCGCCCGTTTATGATAGTTGCCGTTGCAGGAAAATCTACCGAGTATGGCATGAGCAACATTACTGCCCGGGCCGAAAAATTCACCGCATTCTGCCATAATGAACTTTATCCTTTTATAAAAAAGAAAACTGGCGTTAGAAAATTTAGTGCTGTTTTGGTGGCAGGGACAGGCAATTCGGCCATCAGTGCATTAGACATTGGTTGGCAGCATTCCGATAAATTTAGTACCGCCGGGTTAATTTTGCCCAACTTCGGTGATGCCGGGATGGGCGGCGATGGTTTACCTGCTACCATCGAAAGCATCCGTTCGTCTCGCAAACGGCCTGTTATAGCATATTGGATTGCATGCCCTTCAACAGATACTGTTATGTTACAAGGAGCTGCACAGTTGGATAACATACTCCGGCAAAAAAATATCAGCCCGGGGGCTGATATAGCAATTTTTCCGAAGGGAGAAATTGGGAATGATGCTACCGGATTGCACAACGCATTGGCCCGGTTTATGAATAAAACGCTTGCAAAGCAATGATAGGATTATCCTCGTTTAGCGATCGTACTGGCACCGCTGTTGTGTGACTCTTTCAATACTGCCAACCCTTTGTACAATATTTTACTGGCACCAGAGGCATGGGCACTGAGTTCCTTGTTAACTGTAACATGGATATCTGATGCGCCAGAGGCATGTGCCGAACAAATATCTGCCGAGAGGCCGTACCCTTTTACATCGCTGGCGCCACTGCTTTGGATATTCAATGTAGTGGCAGTACCGCTGATGGAAACATCTGATGCGCCACTGAGGTGAAGTGTTAACAGTGCAACAGATACAGCGCCTTTGAAGTCACTTGCGCCCGACATGTCTAAGCGCAGGGATGGAACATTGATCGTACCTGCAACAATGATATCAGAAGCGCCTGAAGCCTGAATTTTTTCGAGGTTGCGGAAAGCAATGTACACCACCAGTTTTTTATCTGATATTTTCCATCCCGCTTCATTGTCATAGTAAACCTGCAACTCTCCATTCTTTACAACCGTTTTAACCCCATCCCTGAATTTGTCTTTAGACGCACTAACGGCTACGGCTACCTCATCGGATTGGGAAATGTAAATATCAATCCCTCCCGAAACCCGTATGGAATTAAAATCACCTTCTACTGTACGCATTTCAGCATCGGCATCAATTACAAACTGCTTTTGCGAAAAAACTTGCAACATCCACAATAAACCTATCGAAACAAACAATAACTTTTTCATGGTTGTTTATTTTGCTTTTTTTACTACACCGCCACTGTTAACATTCAGGTCTTTGATTACACCATTTCCTTTGTAGTGAATCCCACCACCACTGTTGGCACGTGCATTCAATTCTTTATCGATGGTGATACGGATAGACGCTCCGCTGCTTGCTTTGGCATTGCAATAACTGGCCGACAATTCATACCCTTTAAAAATGGCTCCGCTTCCAGCTTCCAGTGTCAGTTGATCGGCGCTGCCACTCAATTCTACAATGGAACCGCTACTTTGGTCGATGATCAATTCACTGGCTTTTACTGTTCCATCAAAACGGGCCCCACTGGATACGCTCATATCCAATTTGCCAAAAGTGCCTGCCGTCACCAGGGTAATGGTGGCTCCGCCGGAAATTGTGACTTTATCGATTGCTTTATAAGAAACGTACGCTTTTAACTTGCGTTTGTTATTGGAAGCCCAGTTGGTTCCCCTGCTATCGTAATAAATTTTTAAAACCCCTTCCTCTACCACGGTTTGAAATTTTTCTTCGTACTTCTGATCCGAAAAACTTACCGCAATAGATTCTTCAGTGCCCGGAGTAAGCAATACATCAATTCCATCGGTTACTTTAATAGCGTGGAAAGTTGCGTTGAGCACCCTGGTTTTTGCATCAGGGTCGTTGACAGTGGCCGTTTTTTGTGCAAAAACACTCAAACTGAGTATGGCCAAACAAATGCTTAATAAAATTTTCATGGCTATATTTTTAAGTGATACGATCATCCATCCCATTATGTTACAGGATTAAATATTTTTTTCGGGTAGCCAGCAGATATTCTGTAATTTTGTTGTTCGTTCTTATTCACCGCCAGAATTCCGGGGTGCTTTCACAAGATGAAGGCTGAGATTATACCCGTTAACCTGCTCAGGGTAATGCCTGCGAAGGGAGTACAAAGCACTCACGTGTTATAACGGTTCGGCCATCCCGGTATTCAGCCAAATTTATTGCAATGAAATACAGCATTTTATGTGCATTATCATGCTTGCATACTTTATTTTGTGCAGCACAGGAGAGCAGCCGGCTACAAGACACTACCCTGCTGCAACCGGTAGAAGTGATTGCTATTAAAGCCACCGATAAAATGCCGGTGGCCATCACGAATTATTCGAAGCAACAGATCAGGGAGCGGAATATTGGCCAGGACCTGCCATTTATTTTGCAGCAAACACCAGGCGTACAGGTTAACTCCGATGCAGGCAACGGGATTGGTTATACGGGCATCCGTTTACGGGGGTCTGATGCCAGCCGCATCAATGTTACCATCAATGGGATCCCTTACAATGATGCCGAAAGCCAGGGTACTTTTTTCGTTGATATGCCCGATGTTGCATCTTCTGCTGCTGCTATCCAGGTACAGAGGGGCGTAGGCACTTCTACCAATGGCGCAGGGGCTTTCGGGGGTTCTATCAATATCAGCACCAATGATACAGATATCAATAAATCGCTCGAATTCAACAATAGCGGGGGTTCGTTTCATTCTTTCAGAAATACATTGTTGGCCAATAGCGGGTTATTTGGAAAGCACTTTATCGTGAATGCCAGGTTAAGCAGTATCCGAAGCGATGGCTATATAGACAGGGCCAGCAGCCGGTTAAAGGCATTTTTTAGCAGTATGCAATACATCAACAAAAAAAGCAGCCTGCGCCTGAATATTTTTTCGGGTAAGGAAAAAACATACCAGGCCTGGTATGGAATTGATGAAGAAACGCTCCATACCAATCGCCGATACAATGCGGCAGGCACCGAAAAACCAGGGGCACCATACGACAATGAAACCGACAATTATACCCAAACTCATTACCAGTTTTTTTACAACCAGCAATGGAGCAGTTACTGGAAATCGAACCTGGCAGTTTTCCTTACCAGGGGCAAAGGTTATTACGAACAATACAAAGCCGGGGAATCACTCGCAGATTATTCACTGCCTCCTTTTATCAGCAATAACGATACCGTGTATACGACAGATTTGGTAAGAAGGTTGTGGCTGGATAATTATTTCTACGGGACAGTTTTCTCATTTCAATATAATAAGAAAAAAACAGGGATTATTATTGGTGGGAATTTGAACCGATACGATGGGGGGCATTATGGGCGCATTCCTTCAGCGGTTGTACAAGCGGCTGTGCCTATCAACCATCAATGGTACGACCTTGATGCAAGAAAAACAGACGCCTCCATATTTGTAAAATGGACGCAACAAATGCAGCAGCATTGGTATAGTTTCATCGACCTGCAGGCGAGGCAGGTAAATTACCGTATTGATGGTTTCAGGAACAATCCTGCCATCCGTATGAAAAATGATTATTTGTTTTTCAATCCAAAGGCTGGCATCACTTACCGCACTGCAAAAAGCAGGTACTACCTATCTTATGCCATGGCTGCCAAGGAGCCCAACCGTGACGATTTTGAAACCGGGGTTTCACAGGTGCCCAAAGCTGAAAAATTACATGATATAGAAGCCGGATACGAAAGAACCCATGCATCGTGGAACTGGGCAGTTAACCTGTACTATATGTTATACCGCGATCAATTGGTATTAACAGGCAGGATCAATGATGTAGGCGCTTACACCCGAACCAATATCCCCCGGAGTTACCGGGCAGGAATAGAACTGGAAGGGTCCTATACTTTCAACAAATGGATGTCTGCGAGTGGCAATGTTGCTTTGAGCCGAAATAAAGTAAAACGATTTACAGAGTACATAGATGATTATGATAACGGTGGGCAACAAACGAAGATGTACCAGGAACCCGATATCGCTTTTTCACCTGCAGTGGTGAGCGCACTTACCGTTAGTATCAAACCAATAAAAAACACAGAAGCGCAACTGATGTCGAAATATGTTAGCAAACAATATCTTGATAACACTTCTAATAATGAGAGAAGCCTCGATGGTTATTATACGCAGGATATCAGGTTCACTTATAGCAAGCAGTATGCGTCTACAGCAACCATTTCCTTTTTTGTACAGGCGAACAATATTTTTTCACGCAAGTATGAACCCAACGGGTATACATTCAGTTATATTTACGGGGGAACACTCAACACCGAGAATTATTATTTCCCGATGGCCACTTTTAACATGATGGCAGGTATTGGGATAAAACTATAAGGGGATTTATGCACCAAAGCGTTCCTGCCAGGCATTCATGCCACCGGTAAGGTTTTTCACATTGGTGAAGCCCATCGTTTCCAGCATCAGGGAGGCCTGGGTACTTCGCATACCGCTCCGGCAATAGCAAATCACTTCTTCATTTTTTAAGTCATCGATTGCATCAACCTGCATACCCATAACTTGTGCCAATGGAAGCAATACACCTCCAATATTAAAGGCAGCATGTTCATCTGGTTCCCTCACATCTACCAGGTTGATTTGTTCGTTACGATCGAGGCGGCTTTTGAGTTCTTCGGCAGTAATCGTTTGCATGTGGTAATATTATAAAGTTGTATCCCTGGCCACTTTCATTTCGGGTGAAATCCAGAGGTCCATTAATTGTCCGCTTTGTATAAAAACGGGTTCTTTATCTTCATTAAATCTTGGAGGCACCTGTTTCCAGATAAACGCAGCGGAGGTATCTACGATCCCTGGATCGGGAACGAGTGCCCCAAGCAAAATGCCATTCTCCTGCAGGATATTCTTTGCTTCTGCAAAAGTTAGTCCAACCAAATTGGGAACCAGCATCCTTTCTTCATTTAACCCGCTTCCCACCACCAGGTCTATTGAACTTCCCCAGGGAATTTTAGTTCCCGGCTCTATTTTATTTCCTTTATATGTTTGTTCGAGTACCGAGCCCCGCATAAAATCTGGCCTGAAGGTTGTATCCCCTAATTTGAAATGGGTACGTTTTAATATTTCCAGGGCGAAATTGAGTGTTTTGCCTTCGAGGGCGGGCATTTCTACCAAGGGAAGCGTAACGCGGTTTACTGTTAAGAAAACAGTGCGGTTGATTTTTACGGTACTGTTTGGATCGGGCAGTTGTTTCAATACAATTCCCATACGGGCGGTATCGGTATAAACAGAATCCTGGATGAGCACTTCAAACCCTTTGCTTTCGAGCAATTGAATGGCCTCACTGGTTTTCTTGCCTTCAACTGAAGGTACGGTAAGGTATTTGCCATGTTTGGTAAGTTGCCCCAGTAATTGCAGGAACAGGAACAACACCAGGAATGCAAATGCAAGTGCTGCAAGTATATTTACCCAAAGGGGCCTGTTGGTGATAAATTTAAACACTGGTATTTTTTGTGATGATGGTTTCTAACTTAAAAGCATTCATTGAGCAATGCGGTGTAAAAATCTTTTAACGTCCACCCCATGGCTTTCACCTGTTGTGGTACGATACTGGCAGCACTTTGCCCGGGCACCGTATTGATCTCCAGCAGGTAAGGCTTACCGGTAGTTTCGTTGAAGATAAAATCTATTCTTACAACACCGCGGCAATTGAATACTTCATATGCTTTTGCAGCCTGCTCCCGAATAGCGGCAGCAATGTTTTCATCTGCATTGGCAGGGGTCACTTCTTCACTGGCGCCTTCATATTTTGCCTGAAAATCGAAAAACTCGTTCTTTGAAATAATCTCTGTCATCGGCAATGTTACCACTTTACCATTTGAGCGAAAAACACCGATGGTAAATTCCCTTCCGCTGATGAACTCTTCCACCAATACCTGGCTGTCTTCATGAAACGCTTTTTGTAAAGCAGCAGGCAGTTCTTCTGCATCTTTTACTTTGCTAATACCCAGGCTGCTGCCTCCGTTGTTTGGCTTAACAAACAGGGGTAAACGAAGTTCAGCAAGGATTGCTGCTGCACTGAGTGGATGATCTTTAAACAAATGCAATGACTTAGCTACCGGGATACCTGCAAATGCTGCAACGGCCACGGTATAGCGTTTGTTAAATGTAAGTGCAGAAGTAGCTGCATCACAGGATGTGTAAGGAATATGGAGGCAGTCGAAGTACCCCTGCAATTTCCCATCTTCACCAGGTGTGCCATGCAAGCCCACCAGTACCGCATCGAAATTAATTTTACCAGCCGTGGTAGTGATGGAAAAATCATTTTTATCAACTGCTATCACTGTAGCATTTTCATCTTTGTAGAACCATCCGGTGGGGTTGATATCGATCAGGAAAACATTCCATTTCTCTTTATCCAGGTTGTTGTAAATCGTATCGGCACTTTTGTATGAGATCACCGATTCTCCTGAATATCCTCCTGTAACCAGGGCAATATTTTTCTTCATTGATGTAGCACAATATTTAAACAAAGAAACAAAAAATAGTTGATGGCAATCGTTAATATTCGGCCTTGCAGGGTTATTCCTCCCCCAACCCTTCGTTGCCAGTATCCAGCATCAGTTTCCATTTTCCATCCTGTTGCTTTTTCCAGATACTTACATAAGAGCCATAGATAACGGTATCCTGCTCTTTGGGGTGCATGGCATATATGCCATAAGTGTAACCCATTTCGCCCGAGCGGGCAACTGCAGCATGCCGGGGTTCCCAGTTCAGTGTGTAACCGCTATCGTCTTGCTGAACCAGGAAATCTATTGCATTGGCACCTATGATGGGCATATGCCCTGAGCGGAGTAGCACCCCATTACTGTCTATGTATTCGATGAATGCATGTTTCATCCCTTTCATTTCGCATAGTGCAGAGAATGCTTTATCTGCTGCGATCAACTCCTGTGCTGCTGCCTGTGGATCTGCCACAGTGCCCTTTTTATCCACCGTATTACAAGAAGATAGGGTGACTACACAAATTGAATAAACGAGTAAAATATTTTTCATGCAAGCAATTTGGGTGTACAGGGCCGGGATGTATACAATGCAAAATTACCTTATTCGGATAAATGATGGCCATTTACGGGCATCAAAAAGGCGAAAGTATTGCTAAATACCCTCGCCTGAAGAGCAGGAAATATCACCTGCCTGTATAAGCCTTCCGGCTAAAAAGTTAAATATGCAGTTTATTTTTCTTTGCCATGAGTTCGTCTACCGTTTCACGATAGGCCTCGTCGGGCACACAGCAGTCTACCGGGCAAACAGCTGCACACTGCGGTTCTTCATGAAATCCCTGGCACTCGGTACACTTATTCGGAACAATGTAATAAATATCATTGCTCACCGGGGCATGGCGCTGGTCGGCATCTACCACCGAACCATCCATCATAGAAAAACTGCCCTTGATGGTTGTTCCATCAGAAATGGCCCATTCAACTCCGCCTTCATAGATTGCGTTATTGGGGCACTCGGGTTCACAGGCCCCGCAATTGATACATTCGTCTGTAATCTTAATAGCCATCTATCGTAATTTTGCTGTAAAATAATAATAACGGCATGAATTTACAAAATCGGATTGATTTATTTGTTCGGCTTGGAGAATATTTGAAAAGCAACCCGGTGCAATGGCAGGAAGCGGTTTTAGAAGCATCCCGAAAAAACCCCTGGTTTACACCCGAATTCTGTGCCGCCGCCACACATAATATCATTTACAAATTTCTTTCACCCGAAGGGCTACAGCAATGGGCCGGGCATTATTTTCTGGATGACAGCATCGTTGCAAAAAATGTGGGGATCGTAATGGCAGGAAATATCCCGATGGTGGGGTTTCATGACATGCTTTGTGTATTTATCTGCGGGCACCGGCAAATGATCAAACTGTCTTCAAAAGATGATGTGTTGATAAAACGGATAGTAGATATCCTGGTTGAGATGGACGAACGTGCTGGTTCCCTGATAACAATTGCCGAACAGCTCAAAGGCTGCGATGCGTATATTGCTACAGGTGGAAGCCAATCGGCCAGCCATTTTGAACAATATTTTTCGAAGTACCCTAATATCATCCGCCGCAACCGCACTTCAGTGGCTGTTCTTTCGGGAAATGAATCTGCCGAAGCGCTGAACAAATTATCTGAAGACATCCATTTGTATTTTGGACTGGGATGCAGGAATGTCACCAAACTTTATGTACCGCGGGATTATGATTTTGTACCGCTGTTGCAGTCGTTTAATCGGTATCAGCATTTCAGGGATTATCAGAAATATGCCAATAATTATGATTACCAGCTTTCGATCCTGCTGCTGAATAAGTCGTTTTACATGACCAATGGAAGCACTTTACTCGCAGAAAACAGTGGCATTTTTTCACCGATCAGCGTTGTGTACTATGAATTCTACTCCAACAAGGAGCGCCTGGTTACAGCGCTTGAACATGATGAGTCTGTTCAATGCATTGTTGGCACTGAAAAAACCGGCTTCGGCCAGGCGCAGGAACCGGGCCTTTTTACCTATGCAGACGGTGTAGATACCATGCAGTTTTTATTAACTTTATAACGATCTACGAAAGTCTTACTAATTATATGTTAAAGATGGCAGAAGGTAAAAACCAGTATGCCAGTCTGACGTTAATTTGCATCAGAGGCACAGGATTTGTGTCGCACACTGATACAACAATTGTTGGAAAATAAAACCTTTAGAAGATGAAAATGAAACAAGTATTGGGAACCGTAATGATCAGCGCACTAACAGCTTTTGCTGTCATGTGGGGCTATGGTTACTACCTCAAAAAATCGAACAGTTATGCCGGCCAGCAGGCAGGTTCGCTTCCTTCCAACTACAAACTAACAGGCTACAATGACGGGAACACGCCCCCTGCTGCAGTAGATTTCACCCAACCGGCGCAGGCTGCCACTCCGGCGGTTGTGCACATCAAAACAAAAACCAATGCCAAGCAGGTGAACAATAACCTGCCAAGGGTTCGTCAGAATCCTTTCAGTGATTTTTTTGATGATGACCTTTTCAACCAATTCTTTGGGGGTGGCCGCATGAATATTATCCCCGAGCAGCGTGCATCGGGGTCGGGTGTAATTATCAGTGACGATGGGTTTATTGTGACCAATAACCACGTTGTACAAAACGCAGATGAGATCACTGTAACGCTGAGCAATAAACGCACTTATAAAGCCAAAGTAATGGGTTCTGACCCTTCGTATGACCTGGCGGTTATTAAAGTAGAAGCCAGTGGGCTCCCCTATCTTGTTTATGGCAACTCCGACGATGTAAAAATCGGGCAGTGGGTATTGGCCATCGGATATCCGCTCAACCTCGAAACCACTGTAACAGCAGGTATCGTTAGTGCTAAAGCCCGCAGCCTGGGGCTCAATAAAGACAAGACCGGAAACCCGGGTGGTGCCGTAGAGTCTTTTATTCAAACCGATGCTGCAGTGAATATGGGGAATAGTGGCGGTGCGCTAATCAATACGGAGGGAAGGCTGATTGGGATCAATTCTGCCATTGCTTCACCAACCGGTTACTATTCTGGTTATTCTTATGCAATACCGGTGAACATTGCTAAAAAAGTGGTAGATGATATTATCAAATTTGGAACGGTACAAAGAGGTTACCTGGGAATCCAGTTTGGCAATGCGGCGGATATGACCGATGACCAGAAAAAGAAAAGTGCCGTTCCGTTGGATGCTTTTGATGGTATTTATGCAACCGATGTACCCATAGATGGGGGTGCTTATGCAGCAGGCATCCGCCGTGGTGACCGTATTCAAAAAGTGAATGGTGTTGATATTCTCAGTGGCGGTGAATTGCAGGAACAGGTGAGCAGGTTTAAGCCCGGCGATAAGGTTCCAGTAACTGTATTACGTGGCGAAAAGCCCATTACCCTTACCGTTACCCTTAAGAACAAAGCCGGCAATTATGATATTGTGAAAAACGATACTGAGGTAGATATGCTGGGTGCCGAATTCGTAACACTCGACACAAAAAAAGCCAGGGACTATGGGGTTGCAGGCGGAGTGATCGTGAAAAAAATCAATGCAGGTGCCATCAATGATCAAACACGAATGAAAGATGGCTTTATTATCCTGAAAGTTAATGACAAGGATGTGAAGAGCGTGGCCGATCTGAAATCTGTAATCGGTTCGCAGAAATCCATTACCATCAGCGGATTTTATCCGGGCTATGATGGCTTGTATGAATATCCCATTTCATTAAACGAGGAATAAACGATTGCATATAATTGAAAAAGGAAGGCTGGTGTTGTACCCAGCCTTCCTTTTTATTAACACATCCTTTTATTTTTTGTAATGCCGTTTCTACAAGGAGAACAAGTACTGTATGCCATGCTTCCAACAGCTGTTCGGCAAATTGTTGGCAATCCTAATCCATCAGATCCTTTCTAATAACAATGCATCCCCTGGCGACATTTCCAATATAGCAGGGAACCCTGGTTTCCATGCCCGGTTTGTTAGCACATCTCGATAAGTAGCTAACGGTAAAGACTGTTCGATATTTATTTGTATAGGCCCCTTTCCTACATGAAGGATTGTGTAAGCAATATGATCCCCATTTCCCGATTGATAAGCCAGCAAGCCTTCATGTAGGTTGAGAAATTGTACCGATTGACTGACAAGGCTATTTTTTCTCCAATGAATAAGCGTGGAATAAAAATCTTCTAATGCAAGATGTTCGGGCCATACAATTTCATCCTTATCAAAAAAATGAAGGCGTTTATGGTTGGGGATTTCCTGGCCGCAATAAATTAAAGGAACCGAGCCGGGATAAGTAAAACTGAATACTGCGAGGGCTTTTGCCAACGGTCCGTATTTTTCAAACTCCGTCCCATTCCAGCTGTTTTCATCATGATTGGTAGTAAAATACATCTGGAGGGCTTTGGCAGGATAGGTTTGTTGTTGTTCCATCAGTACATCCATCAACTTGCTAACCGGCCATTGCTGCTTCACAAAATCTTCTGTTTGATGCATCCATTTCCAGGCATAAAAAATGTCGAATGCTTCATAGTAGCTCAGGTCTTCTGTTTCGGCCAGCCATATCAGGTTTGGTTTGATAGCTTCTGCCTGCTGCCGGGCTTTTATCCAAAAACGGAGTGGCGTTAAATGAGCCAGGTCGGCACGAAACCCATCAATATCAAATTCCTTCACCCAATACAACATAGCGCTTCGCATGGCATCGTGAGCCGCTTCATTGCTGTGATCTATTTGAATCACATCCGACCAGTCGTAAGGTGAAACAAAACTGCCATCTGTATTTCTCAAAAAGTACCCGGGATGGGTTTGGGCCCATTCATTATCCCAGGCCACATGATTGGCCACCCAGTCGAGCACCACTTTCATGCCCAGGCGATGTGCCTCTGCTACCAGGTTTTTAAAATCTTCCTTCGTTCCAAACTCAGGGTTTACGTCAAAAAAATCACGGCTGCAATAATAGCTACCCAGGGTCCCTTTCCTGTTGATTTTTCCGATGGGATGAATGGGCATAAACCATAGTATTTCTGCCCCCATGCGATGGATTCGTGAAAGCTGCTGTTGTACAGATTTAAAATCACCTTTAGCAGAAAACTGGCGGGTATTTACTTCATAAATGGTTGCTTTATGAAGAAATGACAATATGGTATCGTTTTGCAGCATCTGAAACAACTATGGTCTTATAACAGCGAGGAATGATTCTTGTTCGGTTCTACAACCAAGATTGTACCTTTGTTGTTGATATAGATCATGAAGCAATTTACTATTCCTTTTACATATCGCAGCCCGTTAATTGCAGCTATTAAGGACAAAAGAAAGCTGGATGACCGGATGAAAAAAGATTTTAGCCCTACCCTGCTCGATTTTGGCGCCATCCGTATTTACCTGGCCCGCCATTTTGGTTTTTGCTACGGCGTGGAAAATGCCATTGAAATTGCATTCAGGACTGTAGATGAAAATCCCGGTAAGCGCATTTTCCTGTTGAGTGAAATGATTCACAATCCCCGTGTCAATGAAGACCTACAGAAAAAAGGCGTGCATTTTTTACAGGATACGTATGGCAATGAGTTGATCCCATTCAGTGAATTGGATGCCAACGATATAGTGATCATTCCTGCATTTGGAACCACCCTTGATATAGAAAAAAAACTTACGGGCATTGGCATCACGATCGAAAAATACAATACCACCTGCCCATTTGTAGAAAAAGTTTGGAACCGCAGCGAGCAGATCGCGAAAAAAAATTACACCGTGGTAGTGCATGGCAAGCCAACGCATGAAGAAACCAGGGCTACTTTTTCACATGCAGCTTATCACACAGCAACGGTCGTTGTAAATGATATGAAAGATGCCATAACACTGGCAGATTTTATCACCGGGAAACAACCCATCCAGGATTTTTATGATTCATTCAAAGGCAGGTATTCGGAAGGGTTTGATGCAACCATTCATTTAGAAAGAATTGGTGTTGTTAACCAAACTACGATGCTGGCCAGTGATACGCAGGCTATTGCAGATTACTTAAAGCAGGTGATGCAGGATCATTATAGCCTGGATGAATCTACCATTGGATCGAGGTTTGCCGATACCAGGGATACTTTATGTTATGCCACCAACGACAATCAATCGGCAGTATATGGTTTATTACAGCAACCAGCCGACCTGGCCATTGTGGTGGGCGGTTACAATAGTAGCAATACGTCTCACCTGGTTGAATTGTGTGAAGAAAAACTACCTACTTACTTTATTGATGATGCAGAGAAAATGATGCCCGACCGCTCCATCAGCCATTTCGATTTTCATCATAAAAAAGAATTGCTTACCAGTTCTTTCCTCCCCGATCATCAGCCGGTAACGATACTCATGACCAGTGGCGCCAGTTGCCCCGATGCGATTGTAGAAGCCATCATTAGAAAACTGCTGTCGTTTTATGGCATTGAACATGAGGTTGCCGAAAAGGCAAAACATTTCCAGGATGCAGTAGTATCATAGGGAACCCATTCCATATTTGTGAGGGGTATTAGAGCGCTTTGGCTACCAGTTTCAGGGCAAAATCGAGCTGTTCTTCCATGGTAAGTGTGGTATTATCCAGCAACACCGCATCTTCTGCTTTACGAAGGGGGCTTACCTCCCTGTTGGAGTCAATATAATCCCGCATTTCTAAGTTGTTCTTTACTTCCTCAATCGTTACATTGGGGTTCTTTTCATACATTTCTTTGAACCGCCTTTCTACCCTTACGAGTATATCGGCTGTCATGAAAATTTTTAATTCAGCATCGGGGAAAACGGTGGTTCCGATATCCCTGCCATCCATCACTATACCCTTTTGTTGCCCCATTTTCTGTTGTTGATCCACGGCAAATGTGCGAACGGCTGCAATTGCTGCCACTTCACTTACTTTCTCTGCCACTACGAGTTCACGGATCAGGTATTCTACATTTTCATCATTGAGGAACATTTCTGAACGTTCCGACTTTTCATTGTATTCAAAATGGAGGTTGATGCTGTTTAAAGCATCTGCTGTTTCTTTCTCATCCGTCCAGTCGATATGGTTCCTCAAAAAATAAAGGGTAATTGCACGGTACATGGCGCCACTATCGATGTACACATAGCCCAATGCCTTGGCCAATTGCTTTGCCAGGGTGCTTTTTCCGCAGGAGGACCAGCCATCAATGGTGACAATTATCTTTTTCATGAAAGGGGAACATCAAAATCGGGCGTAAAATAATTCAAATACCATAAAAAGCTGCAAAGCAGGGAGATTGCTTTCCTTTTTTTTGAAAAAAGCCTTTCACGACAGCATACCGGGCATAAAAAAACCCCGGAGAACCGGGGTTATATGCTGGGCTTGTTACGCTTCAGATTTTTTTTCTTTCTTTTTTGGCTCTTCTTTAAGCCGGAAGCGGATTTTTCCTGCTTCTTTATCCAGCTCTGCCAGTACCACATCCCCTGCCTTAATGGTCATATTGAGGATCTCTTCTGCCAGCGGGTCTTCGAGGTATTTCTGAATGGCCCTGTGTAAAGGACGGGCGCCAAACTGGCTGTCGTATCCCTTATCGGCGATGAAATCCTTGGCATCTTCTGCCAGTTCGAGTGAAAAGCCGAGGTTGCTTAACCTTTTCATCACACCTTTCATGAGGATGTCTATGATTTCAAAAATATTCTCTTTGGTAAGTGAGTTAAACATCACCACATCGTCGATCCTGTTTAGGAACTCCGGACTGAAAGTACGTTTCAGTGCTTTTTCGATAATGGCTTTGTTGTTTTCCTCCAGGTTTTCCTGGCGGGCCTGGGTAGCGAACCCAACGCCATCCCCGAAATCCTTCAACTGACGGGCACCAATGTTCGAAGTCATGATAATCATGGTGTTCTTAAAATCTACTTTGCGGCCAAGGCCATCGGTCAGTTGCCCGTCATCGAGTACCTGCAGCAGGATATTATAAATATCCGGATGGGCTTTCTCAATTTCGTCGAGCAGGATCACACTATAAGGTTTACGTCTAACCCTTTCAGTTAGCTGCCCGCCTTCTTCGTATCCTACATAGCCGGGAGGCGCACCTATCAGGCGGCTCACAGTAAATTTCTCCATGTATTCACTCATGTCGATGCGGATCAGTGCATCTTCGCTATCGAATAAATGTTTAGCAAGCGAGCGGGCAAGTTCTGTTTTACCAACCCCTGTTGGGCCCAGGAATATAAATGTACCAATGGGCTTTTTAGGGTCTTTCAACCCGATTCTGTTCCGCTGGATGGCTTTCACCACTTTGGTAATCGCTTCCTGCTGGCCGATCACTGCACCACGGAGGTCATCGGCCATACGGCGCAATTTATCCGTTTCGGCTTGTACCATTCTTTTTACGGGAATGCCGGTCATCATGGAAACCACTTCAGCAATGTCTTCTTCTTCGATCGGGTACCGTTTGTGTTTGCTCTCTTCTTCCCAATCTGTCTTTGCTTTTTCTAATTCTTCCTGCAGCCTTTTTTCTGTATCCCTTAAAGAAGCGGCTTCTTCAAATTTCTGGCTTTTCACCACTTTGTTTTTTTCGAGCTTGATGTCTTCGATCTTTTTTTCGAGATCAAGAATGGCTTCCGGAACATTGATATTCTTAATGTGTTTACGGGCGCCTACTTCATCCAGCACATCTATCGCTTTATCGGGCAACAGTTTGTCTGTCATATAGCGGTCGCTGAGCTTCACACAGGCGTCGATAGCATCCTTGCTATATGTTACATTGTGGTAGTCCTCGTATTTATTTTTGATATTGTTGAGGATCTCAATGGCTTCTTCCACGGAAGGCTGTTCAACAATCACTTTTTGGAAACGCCTGTCGAGTGCCCCATCTTTTTCGATGTGCATGCGGTACTCATCAAGGGTTGATGCGCCGATGCATTGCAATTCTCCGCGGGCCAGTGCAGGTTTAAAGATGTTGGAAGCATCAAGTGAACCACTTGCTCCGCCAGCCCCCACAATGGTATGAATTTCGTCGATAAATAGTATAACATCCCTGTTCTTTTCGAGCTCATTCATGATGGCTTTCATGCGTTCTTCAAACTGGCCACGGTATTTTGTTCCTGCTACGAGCGCTGCCAGGTCGAGGCTTACTACCCGCTTATCAAACAATACACGCGACACCTTTCGCTGAACGATGCGCAATGCGAGCCCTTCTACAATGGCTGTTTTACCAACACCGGGTTCACCAATTAAAATGGGGTTGTTCTTTTTACGCCTCGAGAGGATCTGCGACACCCTTTCAATTTCATTCTCGCGGCCTACGATGGGGTCGAGCGATCCGCTTTCGGCCAGCCGTGTAATATCCCTTCCGAAATTATCAAGTACCGGGGTCTTGGTTTTTGCCTGTCCCGCTGCGCCTCCTTTCTGGGAGCGGGGTTGCTGGCCGTATTGTTTTCTTTCTTCATCAAAATCATCTTCCTCATTGAATTCGGCCTGGGGCGGGTTGCTTGTTACAAAGCCCAACTCATTCTTAAATACGTCGTAGTCTACATCAAACTGGTTGAGAATCTGCGTAGCAATATTTTCCTTGTTTTTCAAAATTGAGAGCATTAAATGTTCGCTTTCCACCGTCGTGCTTTTTAACGCTTTGGCTTCGAGCACGGTGATACGGATCACTTTCTCGGCCTGTTTTGTAAGTGGGAGCGAATTGATGTTTGCAATATTTTTTCCTGTTTTGTCTTTTACCGCCATTTCAATCTCTTTCCGCAATTCATATAAATCGATGTTCAGCGATTTGAGTATTTTAACTGCGGTGTTCTCTCCGTCGCGGATAAGGCCAAGAACCAGGTGCTCTGTTCCAATGAAGTCATTACCAAGCCGCAATGCTTCTTCACGGCTATACGATATAATCTCTTTCACCTGGGTTGAGAAATTGTTATCCATTCTCTTAGTTTTTGATTGTTACAATAATAACGATTATTTATATCGGTTTAGTTTTCGCTGTATACAAATGTTGATATGTTGAAAAGTTAAACTATTTGCATTATCAATCAGCCGTTTGTAACTATAAAGTATTGTGAAATGAACTCCATTTCCTTCCCGTTTATTGTATAAAAAGAAGTTTATTCTCAAAACATTTATCAGAAAACTTCATTCCTTCAAAAATTAATTTATTTTACAGCTAACCCAAACTAATACAGTACATGGATGTCAAAATAGATACCAAAGAGAAATTTACTGTTATAACACCCATTGGCACTGAAATTTCTGCTAATATGACAGACGAGCTGATCGGTTTGTTGAGAGCTTACCAGGAAAAAGATATTCCACACCTGGTTGTCAATCTTTCACAACTCGCTGCCATGGATATCGAATCCGGCAACAAACTGGCTGCTTTGCAACAGTCATTTTATGAAAAAAACAATTCTTTTGTGATATGTTCTCTTCAACCAGGTGTAGAAAAAATGCTTGATAAGGCGGGTTTGCTTGAAATCATGAATGTTACACCTACCGAAAGTGAGGCATGGGACATTGTACAAATGGAAGAAATTGAGCGGGAGCTGCTCGGTGATTTTGATTCAGAATCCTGAATGCCCCATTGATATATATTGTGAAAATTTTAAACAGGTTTATAAGGGCCAATATTTTACATGCTCGCACTTACGATTTTAGGAAATAACTCTGCCGTTCCTGCATTTGGCAGAAACCCCACGGCTCAAATCCTTCAAACACAGGATGACAGCTTTTTAATTGACTGTGGCGAAGGCACTCAGTTGCAGATTGCCAAATACAAATTGAGGCGCAGCAAACTGTCGCATATTTTTATTTCTCATTTGCATGGCGATCATTATTTCGGGTTGATTGGCTTGCTAACAAGCATGAGCCTGATGGGCCGTACACAGGAATTGCATTTGTTTGGCCCACCGTTGTTACAGGATATCCTATTGCTGCAACTGGATGCCGCTGCCGTTACACTTTCTTATAAGCTGCATTTTCATCCATTGGGTGAAGAAGGGGTGCTGGTAGACAGCAAAAAAATCACCATCTCTACATTTAAGGTTCAACACCGGATAGATTGCTGGGGTTTCTTATTCAGGGAGAAAAAAAATCCCCGGAGCATAGATGCCGAAAGGGCCAGGGCGTACGAAATACCTGCTTCGTTTTATGAACAACTGCAAAAAGGCGAGGATTATACAACCAAAAAAGGGACCATTATCCCCAATGCTGAGGTAACCATTGCTGCCCCTAAGGCTAAGAGTTATGCCTATTGTGCCGATACCATTTATAATACAGCTATTGCGGAAAAAGTAAAAGGGGTTGACTTACTGTACCATGAAACAACTTACCTGAAAGACCTGGAAGAGAGGGCGGCTGCTCGTTTTCATTGCACCACCGTTCAGGCAGCTTCTATTGCAAAACTCGCCGAAGCCAAACAATTGATCATTGGCCATTTTTCTTCTAAATACGAAGTACTCGACCAGTTCCTGGAAGAAGCAAAGGAAGTTTTTGAAAACACTGTGTTAGCGATTGAGGGTACCTGTTACCGACTCTAAACTCAATCAATCATTCATCAATGGCCACCTGTGCGTTTAAACCGTCACTGCTGACCCACCGGTAAAATTCACCAAACCATTTGCGCCAATAGGTTTCATTGTGTTTGCCCTGTGGGTCTATGACCCTGTAGATAACTGCTTTTGAATATTCGCCTGCAAGGTCGGCGATTGTTTTCATGTACTCAAGATCATCATCCCCTTCCTGTGCCCCCATATAAAAGAATATTTTTCCATTGAGCTTATCAGCTGAAGATTGAACAAGTTGCTTCAGTTCATCCATCGCAATCCAAAAGGAAGGTGAAAAAATACCTGCGTTGCCAAACACTTCGGGGTATTTAAGCAACCCATAAAAAGAGATCAGTGCCCCGAGTGAACTGCCCGCAATCATGGTAGATTCTTTTCCGGAAATGGTTCGGTATTTTTTATCAATAAATGGTTTAAGCTCCTTCACGATAAAATCGAGATAGGCATCGCCTTCCATTTGTGTATTGCCACGAAAGGGGTACGGACTGTATTCTGTCATCCTGTAACTGCTATTGTATATCCCCACGACAATGGCCGGTGGTGCCCCTGCAGCCAGCATAGAATCGAGGCATTCGTCTATTCCCCATTCACCAGCCAATGAACTTTTAGCATCAAAGAGGTTTTGTCCGTCGTGCATATATAAAACCGGGTAACGGCGTTTCTTTTTTTCATATCCTTCGGGCAGGTATATCGTGATGCGCCGGTGACGGTTCAATTGTGGCATAAAAAAAGCAGTATCGGCAATTTTTACCCGTTCGCTTGCTGTAGATGGAAGTACTGCACCCGGCTCACTCCATTTTGCCACAGTACATACCAGTACTGTATCGGATGACAAAAGCATAGAACGGTTGGGCATAAACGAACCTCCTGCACCTTGTTCAGAAATATCCCAGGAACCCCTGGTAAACTTAAATTCGTAATTGCCGGCCGCCATTGGACAAATGGTAATTGAGTAGCCTCCATCCGTGGGCTTTAATTGATAAGCGCTGTCGGCAGGGTTCCATCCATTAAAATTGCCGGCCAGGTAAACAGGCATGCTTTTGTTTGCGCCGGGCTCCATGGCCACATCGATGCGAAACCTGTATTGTGCCATTGCACTGCCCGAAAACAGCAGCAGGAATAGCATCCAAAAAAGAATCCGCCTGTACATCGCAAACAATTGAGAAGTTACTTATTGAGGTATTTTTTTACCGACTGGTGCAAAACTCCACTTAAAACGGTAACGGGCAAACGAACTACATTTTCTATTAAGCCCAGCTCATATAAAAATGCTTTCACGCCTGCAGGGTTATTTTCAGCAAACATGAGGTCGTATGCTGCTATCAAATCATCATTTATTTTACGGGCCTCTGCAAACTCCTGATCGAGGCAACGGCGTACCATATCCGAAAACTGGCGTGGGAAGCTGTTGGCTGCCACACTGATGACACCATCCATGCCACAAGCTAGTTGTGGAAGCGCCAGGGCATCATCCCCGCTCACTACGAGAAAATCTGCGGGCCGGTCGCGGAGTATTTCCATACACTGGGCCATATCCCCGCTGGCTTCTTTAATGCCCGCGATATTATCTACCTCATCGGCGAGGCGAAGGGTTGTCCTGGCAGTCATGTTACGGCCAGTGCGGCCTGGCACATTGTATAAAATCAAGGGTTTAGGAGAAGCGGCTGCCAATGCCCGGTAATGTTCAAACAACCCATCCTGAGATGGTTTATTGTAGTAGGGGCTTGCACTCAATACTGCAACCGCCTGATCGAGCGGATACGATTCCAAATCTTTGATTACACTCTTTGTATCGTTGCCACCAATACCAACTACAACCGGCACCCGGTTATTTACTTCATCAAATGTAAACCGAACTATTTCCTTTTTCTCCTCTGCCGAGAGTACCGGAGTTTCGCCAGTTGTGCCAAGGGTTACGATATACTCTACCCCACCGTTGATGATAAAGTGGATCAGTTTTGCCAACGCATTAAAATCTACCGCCTCATTTTTATCGAATGGGGTGATAATGGCCACACCCGTACCCCGAAGCGTTGTATGAAGACTCATATGTTCTTTTTTTGAGTGAAGTTAGTAAAACAAACGAAGTATTGGGAAACAGCCGCTGCTAAAAAAATGTCCTTCCGGGGTCACCCGCGGAAGGACTGGTCTTTTAATAAGATCTCAGAAATGAATCAATTGTTCAGTATTCCTGATTTTTTGATATAGGCTTTATTATCAGCATAAATAAACAGGCAGGTACCATGTTTGATTTTGTCGATAATCGGACGGTTTAGTTTTTCAGGTACTGCCGGGCAACCCCAGCTGCGGCCAATATATCCCTGGCTGCGGATAAGATGTTCAGACACATAAGGCGCCCCATGCATTACAATGGCCCGTTCATCGGCTTTATCATTGATGCCTTTTTCGAGGCCGATCAATTGCAAAGAATACCCATTCCTGCCTACATACGTTCCTGAAGTTTCATAAAAACCCAGGCTGCTTTGAAAGCTTTCGGGCTTGTTAGAAAACTTCGTTGCAAAGACATTGCCCGAATTTTGTCCGTGCGCTACAAATGTATTAAACAGGAGCTTTTGTGCTTCCAGGTCAATTACAAATAATCTTTTACTGGAAGAGGGTTTTGTAAAATCGATAATGGATATAATACGGGTGTTGTGAATTTTTCCGCTTTCTTTTAATCGCTCAAAACCTTTGATGGCAGATGCATAGGCTTTTTCTGAAAGGCCGATACGTTGCAGGTTTAGCAGGCCATATAAAGAACCATTGGTTGCCTCAGCATTTGCACCGTTCGCGGTAGGCGCTTCGGTGGCCACATCCATGGGCCGGTAACTATTTTGTGCAACTTTGCCAAAACCAACTGGCAGGTGAAGCATACAACTTAATACCAGGCAAAAAGACAAACCAACATTGCGGAAGCTTGTGTTTTTCATGCAGGAAAAATGGATTTCGATTCAATAATTGGTTAAACGTAGTATTAGCCTATAGTGCAGAAGTATGAGGGTGTTTTTAAATTGGTTACGGAAGCAAAATTACAACCAGCTAACCGGATTGAAATCCCCAAAATGTTAAGGTTTACAAAATATCCGGCCCGGGCCGATTGGCTTTTGTATAAATCGTTAGAACCCAGGATAATATTGTGAAGGGAACAAAAAAACCGGAAAAATTCCGGTTGACAATGAAGCTGTTATATTTTAACCTCGCAAACGATTCACCAGGTTGATGTATTCCTGCTGTGCTTCTTCTGTTGATTTTCCTTGGAGCGACGACCATGCATCGTGTTTGGCTTTGCCTACAAAATCGAACATGTTGGTGGGGGGCTCGGTATTCACATCGCCTTCTGTGGATTGTTTATACAAAGAATAAAGTTGTAATAAGATTTCGTTGGAGGGTTTTTCTGACAGTGCTTTGCTATTGGTTACTGCCTCATTGAATTGTTCCTGTAAAGTCATGGTTGCAAGTTTTTAAAGTTTTCAGCGGAGCGAAAGTAAACAATCTTTCAATGCATTGAACTCTGCCGGGATAAGGGTTGAGTGCTTGGTTTTATGAACAACCGTTGCTACCGAATCCGGGAGCGGGATGCTGTGCCCGATGACAGGCTCTACCACATCATAAAATTTTACCGGATGGGCTGTTTCTGCGAAAATGCCTTTGTTACCGGGGTGTTGTTGCAGGTATTTGCAAAGGCTGCTATAACCAACCGCCCCATGTGGGTCGAGTAGATAGCCATGTCTTTGTTCAACTTCCCGGATCACATTTTTCGTTTCAGCATCACCGATCGTATACGCAGAAAGTACTTTTCTTAGCGCATTGATATCATTGTTGAATAGCTGCATGATGCGTACAAAATTACTGGGGGCGCCCACGTCCATGGCATTCGAAATGGTAGGCACTACTGCTTTGGGCTCATACAAACCCGTTTGAAGGAAAGTGGCAACGACATCATTGGCGTTACAGGCTGCAATAAAGTGCAGTATGGGCAAGCCCGACTGGTATGCCAGTAAGCCAGCGCAAATGTTGCCAAAATTCCCGCTCGGCACCGAAAAAACCGGTGGCTTCTGAGGCTGCCCCCATTGTTTGTATGCAAAAAAATAAAAAAACTGTTGTGGCAGCCACCTGGCCACATTGATAGAATTAGCAGAAGTAAGGAATAGCTGTTGTTGCAAATCTGCATCGGCAAAGGCCGTTTTCACCATTTGCTGGCAATCATCGAAGCTCCCTGCCACTTCCAGGGCATGAATGTTTTTCCCCAGTGTGGTTAACTGTTTTTCCTGAACACTGCTTACTTTTTTAGAAGGGTATAAAATAACAACATCAACGCCATCAACCCCATAAAAACCATCGGCCACGGCGCCCCCTGTATCCCCCGATGTAGCTACCAGCACTGTTACTTTTTTGTCATTGTTCCTTACAAAATACCCCAGGCACCTGCTCATAAAACGGGCGCCGATATCTTTAAAGGCAAGTGTATTGCCATGGTACATTTCCAATGAAAAAATATCCTCTTTTACCTGAACCAATGGTATGGGAAAATTGACTGTTTGGGCAACAATATCTTCGAGTACAGGTATCCCGATAGCATCTCCCACATAAGGTGCCATTACCCTGAAAGCAATTTCTTCGTTGCTATAAGTGCTGATGTTGCTGATCAAAGCAGGGTCTACCTTCGGAATAAATCCCGGGAAATACAACCCTTTGTCGGGGGCCTGCCCGGCAATCGTTGCCTCCCTGAAACCAACAACAGGCGATTGCCCGTTCAAACTGAAATAGCGCATAGTCGTTTGGTTAAGTTATTCATTTACCAGTTTTACCCCCTCCCCGATTGTTGTAACATATATTTTATATTCGATGCCCAGTTGTTCATACACCTGCTTCATGGCATCCGCAACCTGCAGGGCAGTATTGTTTGTTTCACTAAGCATGAACAATGAAGGCCCGCTGCCCGATATCCCACCACCCAGGGCGCCGGCTTGCATACATTTCTTTTTCACTTCATCAAAACCCGGTATCAACCTGCTCCTGACCGGCTCTACAATTACATCAGTAAGCGAACGGCTGATAAGGGCGTAATCCTTTTGTAAAAACCCGGTAATGAGCCCGGCCACATTGGCCCATTGAATGACCGCCTGTTTAAGCGGAATTTCAGTGGGCAGTATCGATCTTGCGTAGGAGGTCTTCACTTCTAACTGCGGGTGTACAACGGTTATGTATAGTGGCGGTGTGGAAACAGGTATAATATCAAGCGTAGCCGTATCCCTGATCAACACCAAACCTCCATAGATACAAGGCGCCAGGTTATCGGCGTGTTTCGACCCACTGGCGAACACTTCCCCTTCCATGGCCAGTTGCACCAATTGATGTTTTGAGAATGGATTGCCTAATAATTCATTGGCCGCCACCACTACCCCTGCGGCACTGGCAGCACTGGAGCCGATACCACTCCCGGGTTTTATATTTTTTTGAATGCGGAGGTGAAACCCTTTTGTATACCCTGCTGCTTTTATGCATGCCTGTAATGCTACACCGGCAATATTTTTAGCAGGGTGGAGCGGCAGGCCAAAAGGGTCATCATGATGAATCTCGATGCCCGGTTCATCCTTCATAGTAAGCGTGATAACATCATAAGGTTTCGCCAAGGCCATTCCCAGGATATCAAATCCACAATTGAGATTGGATACCGAAGCAGGTGCATGTACCGTAACAGATTTCATGTGCGGTTAAATTTTGGTTGCTCTAATAATATCTGCAAAAACCCCGCTTGCAGTAACATCTGCACCGGCGCCTGCGCCTTTGATCACCAGCGGTTGTTCTTTGTACCGGTCTGTATAAAACAATACAACATTGTCTTTTCCATAGAGGTGATATAAATCATTGGCGGGGTTTATATGTTGCAAGCCTACCGATGCCTGCTTATTCTTATAAGTGGCCACAAATTTTAATTTGCAACCAGCCTCACTGGCAGCCTCGTACAATTTTTTGAAATGATCTTCATGCAATTCCATCTGTGCATAAAAATCGGCAACAGAGCCTTGCATACAGGGGGCTGGCATAAAAGAAGTATTTTGGATATCTTCCATTTCTAATTGCTGCCCTGCCTCCCTTGCCAGGATCATGATCTTGCGCATCACATCTGTTCCGCCTAAATCGAGCCGTGGGTCTGGCTCGGTATAACCCTCATCCTGTGCCTGTTTCACCACCTTTGCAAAAGTTCGTTTGCCCTCATAGTTATTAAAAACAAAATTGAGTGTGCCACTTAAAACTGCTTCAATGCGATGGATCTGGTCGCCGCTTTGCACCAGGTCATTGATGGTTCCAATTACAGGCAGCCCAGCCCCAACATTTGTTTCAAAAAGGAAGGGTGCATTAAACTCGGCCGAGAGCTCTTTCAATCTTTTATACTGGTCATAAGCAGCAGAAGCAGCCACTTTATTGCAAGCCACCACTGCAATACTTTTCTGCAATAACCGGCTATATACTGAAGCCACGGTATCATGCGCTGTGATATCTACAAACACTGAATTTCGCAAATTAAGTGCGATCATGTCATTCGTAAACTGTTGCAGGTTTGCCACAGGTGCTGCTTCGAGCAATGCCTCCCAATTGTTGAGATCAATTCCTTTTTCATCTGTGAGCATATGCCTGCTGTTAATGATCCCTGTTAGCCTTAATTGCAAACGCAATTGTTGCTGGAGAAAAGAAAGCTGCTGGCGGATCTGTGCCACCAGTTTTTTACCCACATTTCCTGTTCCTGCCAGGAATATATTCACCTGCTTATAACTTGTTTCAAAAAATTCTTCATGCAATACATTAATTGCTTTTCTTACATCTGCGGTATCTATAACGGCAGAAATATTTTTCTCTGAAGACCCCTGGGCAATGGCCCTGATGTTAACCCCGTTTCGGCCCAGGGCACTGAACATCCTGCCACTGATCCCTGTATGGTTCCTCATCGTTTCACCCACCAGCGCCACAATAGACAATTGGCCTTCTAAGCGCAATGGTTCTACCTGATGCAAAGCGATCTCATTGGCAAATGCAGTATCTACGGCAGCTTTAGCCCTGGCTGCTGCGCCACTTTCGATTGCAACAGAGATAGAATGTTCGGAAGAACTTTGGGTTATTAATATGACATTGATTTGTTCATTGCTCAAAGCTTCAAACAGCCTCTTGGAAAAACCGGGTATGCCAATCATACCGCTTCCTTCGAGTGTTACCAGTGTAATATGATTGATGCTGGATATACCTGTTACAATATGCCCACCTGCACCTTCATTACGTGCAGGCATATGCGAAATAACCGTTCCATGGTCTTCGGGGGCAAATGTATTTTTTATCCACACCGGGATATTTTTGCTCATCACCGGTTGAATCGTAGGGGGGTAAATCACTTTGGCGCCGAAGTGCGAAAGTTCCATAGCTTCCTGGTACGAGATATGTGTGATGATCTTAGCGTTTGTGCTTAAGCGTGGGTCGGCGGTCATCATCCCACTTACGTCTGTCCAAATTTCCAGGTTAGACACATTGAGTGCTGCGGCAATGATGGCTGCAGTGTAATCGGAGCCGCCCCGGCCAAGCGTAGTCGTGATCCCCTGTTTATCGGCTGCAATAAAACCCGGCACTATAAATAAATGCGCCGTTGCCTGGGTGAAGAATCGATTGATATGTTCGTTGCTTAGGGCAAAATCAACCATTGCAGCGCCAAAATTAGCGTTGGTAACTATGAGGCTCCTGGCATCCTTCCAAATAGCAGTAGGATCATGTACCTGAATAGCTGAAGTAATGATTTGTGATGAAAGCCACTCGCCATAATGTGCCAGCCTGTCTTTTGACCTTGCCGTTAGCTCGCCCAACAGCGACAAACCGTTGCACAATGCCCTGATCTCCCTGCAAGCATTCACCACCAGCGCCAATAATGGTTCGCGTGTTTCGGGCGGAAGCAATTTGTTCACTGCTTCCAGGTGCCTTTGTTCTACCTGTGCAATTTTTTCCTGGTAAGCATCATCTCCGGCTGCGGCCAGCGAACCTGCATTCAGCAATAAATCTGTTACCCCACCGAGCGCAGATACCACGATGACCGTTTTATCTTTCTGAACCGCTGCAATGGCAATTTGAATGACTTTGTTGATATTTTCTGCATTGGCTACAGATGTGCCACCGAATTTTAATACCTGCATGAAATTTGATTTTGGAAACTTATGAAAATAAACCGGCCTGTGTTTCAGCCGGAGCCCCTGGTTAATATGATTGTGTACAACCCTGGCGGGTTGTGTTGGCAGTTGTTGTGGTAAATGCCAGGGATGATGTTAAGATGCTTATTTTTTTCATCGCTACCCACAAAATAATGATTTCGATTGAAATATCAAGCGATTAGTAAGAAAGTTTTCAGAAAAAAGGCAAATACGTTAGAAAATTTTCAGCATTATTGCGTAAAAGAAGGAGACTTTACACCCATTTCCTTTAAGAGGGGAATTGAAACTGCTCGTTGTAGCTGATCATCCAATGTATCCCGAAACGGTCGGTACACATGCCAAAATAATCGCCCCAGAATTTTTGTTCCATAGCCATTGTTATGGTTCCCGATTCACTGAGTTGCTTAAAATATAGATCGGCCGATGCACGGCTATCCACCGTGATAGAAAGATGTACATTATTTCCAAAAACAGCTGCGGGGGATGAGGCGCCACCCGAGTCACTGCCCATAAGAACGATTTCCTTGCTGATGGGAAGCGATACATGCATCACCCGGTCCTTCATTGCCGAAGGAAACGGGGTACCGCCATCGGCAGGCATGTCGCCAAACCTGCTGAAATAGGAAAAACTACCACCAAAAACAGACCGGTAAAATTCAAAGGCTGCTTCACATTGGCCATCGAAAATGAGATAAGGATGCAGTAGTTTCATAAACATGGTTTTAACAGTGAATATCGATCCCTTATGTTTGTATCACTTACTGATTGGTTTGAGCAAGTGCCACCGCTATCTTAGCACCCAATGCTGCATTGTGTTTAATGAGTGCAATATTGGCTCCCAGGCTTTCGCCTTTCGTATGCGTTGCAATGTACTGGAGGATAAAAGGAGTTACCTCTTTTCCAGTGATGGCTTGTTCCCTGGCAGCCGCTAATGCTTTTGTAATATTTTTTTCCATTTCCTGGCTACCGATTTCATAAGATAAAGGTACAGGGTTGGCGATCAATACCGATCCTGATAAACCCAGTCCCCATTTGGTATTGAGCATGTTTGCCACGGCCACCGGATCATCTATCCGTAACGGTGAATAGTAGCCGCTTTTTGAGGAATAGAAACTGGGGAATTCATCCTGCCCTACGGTTACTACCGGGATCCCTTTGGTTTCGAGGTATTCGAGTGTAAGGCCGATGTCGAGAATAGACTTCACGCCTGCTGAAACAACGGCAACGGATGTTTGGGCCATTTCTGTAAGGTCTGCCGAAATATCCATACTGGTTTCGGCGCCCCGGTGTACGCCACCAATGCCGCCGGTTACAAATAACCGGATACCCGCCATTGATGCAATGCGCATGGTAGCAGCCACTGTAGTTGCCCCATATACATTGCTGCTGATGACATAAGGCATATCACGAAGGCTCACTTTCCAAACCCCTTTCGCATTGCCAAAATAAGTGAGGTCTTCCCTGCTAAGGCCAACATGGCATTTTCCATTAAAAATGGCAATCGTTGCCGGAACAGCCCCATGGGCACGCACCACTTCTTCAACAGCTATGGCCGTTTCCACATTTTGCGGGTAAGGCATACCGTGAGATATGATGGTAGATTCGAGGGCCACTACGGCCCGGCCCTGGTTCAGCGCTTCCTGTACTTCGGGGTGTATTTGCAGGTATTGGTTCATTTAAGCAGGATAATATTTTTCTACCAATTGGAGCAGGTTATCCTTGTTGATATCAGGAAGTGTTGCCCCGTTTACCTGGAGGATTTCTGCAGATAATGTATGTGCCAGTTTCAAACAGCTCATGTCTTCTTTTCCCAGGAATTTACCCAGGATAAAACCTGTAAGGGACCCATCTCCTGCTCCTGTGCAATCAACAACTTCAATAGAGGGAGCCGGGAGGGTGATTGTTTTCTCCCGGGTGTACAGTGCCGACCCGTGCTTACCATTGTGCAGCCAGATATTTTCTACCCCACGGTCGAGCATTTCATCTACCTGTTGCTGGGTGAAAAATGCTTTTTCCGAACACATGGCGGGCAATTCGTCTTCATTCGGTGTTACCAGGTGAAGGCCTTTTAATGGCAATCCTTTTAATTTTCGGGCAGGCGGCACCGATACCGGTTCTATAATGAAAGGGATACCCGTTTCTGTACTAAATTGTAAAAGCCATTGTACCGTTTCCACACTGATATTGGCATCTGCCATCAGGTAAGAAGCCGTAGCCAAAAGGGAGCGGTGTTTTTCAAGATGGGCGGGCGTAATGAGGTGATTGGCCGCATTGGTAAGAAAGGCAGCAAAGAGGGAACCGTCGGCATCCAGGATACCTGTATATTTCCCTGATAGCCCTTCCCGGGTAATGACAGCATCCAATCCAACGCCTGCATTGCGGGACTCCTGTTTTAACCATTCGCCATCACTGTCGTTGCCAAAAACACTGATCAATTGAACAGGTACGCCCAGCATGGCCAGCTGGTGGGCTATATTACGGCTTACTCCGCCAGGGGTTTTGGTAACAGAAGCATTGCTGGTACTTGCTTTAATGACCCCTTCGGTAGCATGAAACAATTCATCTACCAGGGCAGCGCCGATACAGATAACTGGTTTATTCATGCTGCAAATGTAAGGCCTCTGCAGAATGTACAAAACTCATCTTTCTACCGGCTTATAATTATTACTTAGATCAAGGTCGGGTATTTTATTATATACCATGACAGCAAAAGATGCTTTTGATATCTTATCTGTATGATCGGATGTTCGCACAACAATTTTTACTGTTTTAAGGTATTTTTTGGGATCACCCTTATAATCTTCCTGAGGGCACATCATTCCGGCATCAATAACAAGCATTCCCAGGCACCTTGACACCGGGATTTTTTTCTTGGTAGTATTGTTAATGGCTTTATAAGAAAGTACTTTTATTTCGGGTGGCAGCATCACCACGATCTTACTACAACGGGAACAATCATCCCCATTATTGGTAACAAAGGCAGTTAATGTGTATTCGCCGCTTACGGGATTTTTTTCGAGCGTTACATTTTTCACGGCGAGGTCGGCGCTTAATACCCCTGTATCATCTGAGATCAGTGAACCCGTATCAGGGCAACATTTCACCTGATCTGATAAAGAGGGGGGATTGCCTGTTTGAGCCTGTGAGCTTGCAACAATGGCCAATAACAAAGCCACTATGAATACTTTTTTCATGATGTAATTTTTTATTTGAAGAAATTTATTCCCACGACAAAATACAATTGAGGAAAAAAGAAACACAGAGGGAAAACCATGGAAAAGACGCATGGTTTTCCCTTATTTACAACTCAATGAAGCGTTTTTGATCATTTTGTTGTCATTACAATAAAAAGGAATGAAACGAATAATTCTACTTCTCTTTGTATTTAGTCAAATGGGATCTTTTGCGCAGCTTCCCTGCAGTAAACCCATTTACCGCCAGTTCGATTTCTGGATTGGTGAATGGGAGGCTTTTGGCCCCAAAGGCAACAAGGCCGGCGACAGCCGAATCAGCTTGTTACTGGATAGTTGTACCATCCTGGAAGAATGGATCAGCAGTACGGCACAACGTGGCCTACGCTACTCCGGCAAAAGTTACAATATGTACAATACAGCCGAAAAGCAATGGCAACAATATTGGATTGATAATACCGGTAGCATCACACATTTTTCAACAGGCAGGTTTGAAAACAATGTTATGATTCTTCAAACAGCCAATACACGCTTCAATGATACAGTTTCACAGTTGCAACGGGTAAGTTTTTACCATCTTGGAAAAGACAAAATCAGGCAGCATGGTGAAATTAGTACAGATGCAGGCAAAAGCTGGTCAACAAACTATGATCTTGAATACCGAAGGAAAGTACAAACCCCTTCGGCCATTGCAGACAGCCTTTTACGAAACATGGAAGCATTGTACAACAATGGAAAATTTTTGTCAATTGCCGACCACTACGCAGAAAATGGAAAAGTAACCGGCAAAAAATTGGTTGTAAGTGGGAGAAAAGCGCTGATGGAATACTGGAAGTCTTTTGAATCGCTGGCAGGCACATGGGCCCTGAGCGTTGAATCTGCAGAACGTCAGCATGACATGATTTGGGTAAAAGGCCAATCAGTGATCACAGATAAAAATAAACAATCACACAAGGTTGATTTTACACTGTTACTCATCAAAGAAAAAGAAAGCTGGAAAATATTCCAGGATAGTTATTGGTAAAAAAACGCCGCAATAAAACTGCGGCGTTTTTTTTCATCATTGGAATTTATTGTTGCATCTCAATATTTCCTACATCTGTTTTCCTTCTTCGTTCTACCTGCACATTGGTAATGGTGGTATCCCTGTAGCCGTTGGCTCCTTCAATAAAAAGATCGTAAGTCCCCGTATCCAGTCCGCGAATGGTAAACTCACCATTGTGGTGCCGTGGAGTAGGCCTTGCATAACCGGTATCAGAAGAATTTGCGGCACTTATCAGTCGGAATGAACCGGAGGGGCGGACTTTCCCTTTAATTTCCCCTGTTGCGTGGTTGCCAAATGGATGTAAAACAGGTTTCAGCCAATATTGCCCATTGTGGTAAACAATTGAACGACCCAGGTCGAAATCGAGGAAGAGTTGAAAATTATTGGAAGACAAGGAATCGAGGTGTTCCCTGCGGATATTTACATAAACATAATCCCTTCCTCCTACCAGGTTCAGCGGGTAAGTGACACTATCTACCAGCACACTGTTATTCGTACCGAGGGTTACTTTTATTCTTTCAATTTTTCCCTGTAGCAGGAAACCACTTGCAAGCAATGTATCTACCCCATTGCTGAGGGTAAGCAGGTCGTATACACCGGGATTGATATTGAGTGATTGCCATACCTGGCATTGATTGTACAACGAATCATTGTCATCATCGCAACCGGGATGGCCATGGTGGTCGTCATCGCTGTTGCGCCGGCAGGTATCTATTTTCACATCAATACTTTGTATATCTACCAGCACTTGCTGGAAATCGGCCGGGCCATCCGTGATGTATACCGATAACCGGTTCATACCGTCTGGTATATTCTCTGAACCCGAGTTTTCTTTTTGACAGGAAAATAATATTGCGGAGAGTGCCATCACGGCGATTCCTCCCTTTACAAGGTTGGTTGGTGCTTTCATGTTATGCGATTTAAATGATAAAAAAGATATAAGTAGAAAGGCTTATATGGAACAAGTTATAGGTTGCTTAGATCAGACAAAAACAATACCATTGTGAAAAAGCAAATCTTTAAAAAAAACTATATTGAGGTGAAAATGCGGATAAGTCCGCTCAACAGTATGGCAACATCCTTACCGGTTACAGACGAACAAAAAGTAGCCCAATACATGGCCGCACTTGAACATCCACTGAAAGATGAAATCGATCTGTTGCGTACTATTATCAAGCAAACAGACCCATCGATACGGGAGCGGATAAAATGGAATGCCCCCAGCTATTATGCTTCAGCAGATTTTCTCACATTCAATCACCGCATGCAGGACCGGGTACATTTGATTTTTCACCACCCGGCCATTGCAGGCATCACGTCGGCCTTATTGGAAGGCGATTACAAAGACCGGCGAATGTGTTATTTTTTAAACAGCAGTGCCATCAGGAAAAACAAAAAAGAATTACAACGGGTGATCAAAGCTTTGCTTCAACAAATGGATCACTGATCACAAATACAGTTTCCTGGTGTAGATAACCCTGAGGGCTACCAGCAGGAATAATTTCTTTGTGTATAGGAATTGGCCACCGTTTTAGAAACAAATAGACCCATTTTCGGCGCTGTTTTGTATATTTAGCTTCATGAAAGAACGTTTATTCAGGGCGCTGAATATCAAATACTCAGAATCGGGGCAGGTATTCGACCTTCTTTCTGTACAATTCCTGATTGGTTTGGCCAATGCCCTGATCAATATCATTGCCTTCTCACTTTTCATATACAATTTCCAGATCCATTTTCTTCCGCAGGTTTACCTAGTAATTGCAGGCGGATTGATCTTACTGAATATCATTTATGAAAAACTGGAACACCGTTTCTCCCCGGTTTTATTGCTACGGTCGGTGATTGGTTTTGCTATAGTATTGCTGGTGATACTGTGGGTGGGATTGAGTTTTGGGCAAAAAAATGATTTCATTTTTGCCTTGCTGGTATCAAGCGTGCTTATTTATATGGTAACCGGCTATGCCTTTTGGGGGCTGGTATCGTTGTTATTCAATGTGAGGGAAAGCCGGCGCTTATTTTCTATTGTTGGATCGGGTGATATCCCTGCCAAACTCATTGGTTACCTGGCCGGCCCTTTGCTCATTCCGGTGGTTGGATTAAACAACCTGCTCTGGTTAGCCATTGCTGCCTTATGTGGTTCATTTATTTTATTCAGCATTTATATCAGGAAAGCCAGCTGGAAACATTTGCAGCACCATGGCCATAGCGAGCACCATCATGAAGAAGAACCTTTGTTAAAAAATGCCGGCTTCGTTGGATTTTTTTTCAAGAACAAACTGATTTTTGCCATCTCGCTGTTATCCTTGCTGAGTTACAATGTGTTTGTACTTGTAGATTATACATTTATTTCCCAGGTAAAATTAAAATTTGAAAACATCACCGACCTGGCGGCATATATTGCTATATTCTTTGCCTTTGGCAGGCTGGCAGCTATGGCATTCAAGCTTATTTTTACCAGCCGGCTGATTGAAAAACTGGGTGTTATCTATTGTTTGTTCATCACCCCTGTGGCCCTTTTCATCTTCTCACTCATTTTCATCATATATGGTGGCCACCCCGAATACAATGTTTTTATTTTTGGATTGATGGCCATGCTGGTAGAAGTACTCCGCTCTACCATGCAGGAACCTGTATTCTTTATTTTATTTCAACCCCTGAAAGAAAAACTGCGGCTGAAAGGCCATCTTATTTCCAAGGGGTATATGTACCCACCTTCCTTGATTGTTGTTGGATTGTCTTTGCTTTTTATTTACCGCAGCGGGGAAGAAATGAGTATCCTCTTTGCCGTGAAAATTTTGCTTGTTAATTTATGTATCTGGGTGGCGATCATATTTTTTATACGCAAGAGCTACCTCCATACCATCCGTGAATCTATCAGAAAAGGGATGTTCAGCAGCGAAGATATTTTTATCAGGGACCAGGACAGCATAGAAATGCTCTTGCGCAAAGCAAACAATGGGAGTAAAATTGAATCGATTTATGCACTGAACCTGCTCGAAAAATCGGGGTACGCTGCATTGCCAACCCTGTTACAGGATATCCTCGTAAGCCATCCTGATACGGAAGTTAAGAGTTATGTACTCGACAGAATGGAGGGAGCAGGCAACCTCGACCTTGGCCTATTAAAAAACATGGCTGCCCATCAACCGGCACCTGCCTTACAACAGAAACTCGTTTCCATTTTATGCAAGCATGACCCGGTTTATTTGAAAACCGTATCAGACCAACTCGAATCAACAGACAATAGCTTAAAGAAGATCATCATTATTCACCTGCTGAACCAACGTGAATTCTCTTATTTGCTTAAAGCCGGGGAAGCGCTTGATGGGTTATTGAAAAGCAGCCAACATGCCGAAAGGGAACTGGCTGTTGAGATCATCAGTGAACTCAAACATGTTCAATTCTCGGAAGCAATTGAAAGGCTGATCAGGGATGAAGAACCATCGGTTAAAAGGCAGGCGATTGCCGCAGCCTGTAAATTACGCATGCATGCATTGCTTCCTTCCATCATTGATCAATTGTATAACCCCGAACATAAAAATATTGCATTGCAGGGATTGCAGATTTATGGCGACAGCGTTTTTGAAGATATTGCCCGCTATCCGCAGATTGATACTAGAACGATAAAACAAGACCTCATTAAAATTGCATCCCGCATTAAAGGCGATCACTCCACTGGTTTTTTACTCGCTAATATCAGCAACGAAAAAGCACTCAACAATGACAAGAT
>JBPOHG010000113.1:0-2605 GCA_052035835.1 Bacteroidota bacterium
ATTTACGGTCGGCACGGGTGGCCGCCGCAATCATTTCCCGGGCATCTGCCGAATGAATGGCCAGTGGTTTTTCACAAAGCACATGTCGCCTGGCTTCCAGAGCAAGTATACTGTGTTGGGCATGTAAACCATTGGGGGTACAAATACTTACGATGGCTGCTTCCGGTGCTTTCTCCAGCATTTCTTCTATAGAACCGTACCATGCAGCATCATAAGCTTCGGCGAGCTCCCGGGCGTTGGCTTCAACCGTATCGCAAACAGCCACCAGTTTTCCTACGCGGGCCATCTGCTCGGCATGCCTTCGGGCAATCCTTCCGCAACCAACGATGGCAAAAAATGGTTTCATCCTGCAAATTTGCATTATTTCGGCCATTGTACCGGGCTTAGTTTGCCGGCAGGCAGCAGAGATTTTTCTTATGTTTCTGCCATTATTTCATTAAAATTCTCTACCTTTGCACCCGATTATAAAAAAGAAATAAAACACAGAGTTTTAAAAAACAAAGAAATGTCTTATTTAACAAGCGAAAAAAAAGCAACGATTTTCACCACTTACGGTAGCAAAGCTACTAACACCGGCTCTATTGAAGGCCAGATTGCCCTCCTCACCGAGCGTATCAACCACATTTCCAACCACCTGAAAGGAAATAAAAAAGATTTCTCTTCTCAAAGGGGTTTGATGATGATGGTAGGCCAGCGCAAGCGTTTGCTCACTTACCTGAGCAAGCATGACCTTACTGGCTACAGGGCATTGATTGAAAAATTAGGCCTCCGTAAATAAACCAACTTTATTTATGTATGTTATATGAATTATTCCCAACCCATTACAGTGTTGGGAATAATGCTTTATACCTGCATTTAGATCCGCAACAGTTTCATACTGTTCATAAAACCTTTTAGCATGTCATTATTACAACCAAAATCAGTAACGTTTGATATAGGCGGGGGCCGGATGGTTACCATTGAAACCGGTAAACTTGCCCGCCAGGCCGATGGTTCTGTAACCGTACGCCAGGGAAATTGCATCCTGTTGGCAACAGTGGTTGCGAACAAAGAGCCAAAAGCCGGACAAAACTTTTTTCCGCTGTCGGTAGATTACCAGGAAAAATTTGCATCTGCAGGCCGTGTGCCGGGTTCATTTTTTAAGCGGGAAGCCCGTTTGAATGACTATGAGATCCTTACTTCGAGGCTGATCGACCGTGCATTGCGCCCATTGTTCCCGGAAGATTATTTATGCGATGTTCAGGTACTGGTATCGCTTATTTCTTCTGATGACCAGGTATTACCCGATGCATTGGCTTGCCTGGCTGCATCTGCCGCACTTGCCGTGTCTGATATTCCCATCCAGGAAATTATTTCTGAAGTACGTATAGGCCGGGTAAATGGCCAGATGCTGATCAACCCTACCAGGGCCGAAATGGCCGAAAGCGATATGGAATTCATCATCGCCGCCACCAGCAAGAACATCATGATGGTGGAAGGGGAAGCAAACGAGTGCCAGGAAGAAGACCTTGTAAAAGCCATTGAAATGGCTCATGATGCCATCCGCATCCAGGTGAAAGCGCAGGAAGAACTGCGTGCACTCATTGGCGTTACCGGTAAAAGGGAATACGCCAAACCTTACCGCAATGAAGAACTCAACGAAAAGATCAAGGCTTTTGCCAAAGATAAAATGCATGCCATTGCAGCAGCAGCAACAGGGAAGCATGAAAGAAGCGATGCATTTAAAGCCCTGCATGAAGAAGTAGTAACATACCTTGGCGAAGAATTACCCGATGAAGACAAAGCCCTGATCGGCCATTATACAGGGGAACTTCAGTACTATGTAGTTCGTGATATGATCCTGAATGAGCGCAAAAGGCTCGATGGAAGGAATACAGAGACCGTTCGCCCGCTCGAAATGGAAACAGATATCCTGCCAACACCGCACGGTTCGGCGCTGTTTACCCGTGGTGAAACACAATCCCTCACTACCGTTACATTGGGTACCCCACTGGATGAACTCCTGATAGAAAGTGCCCATTCCTCAGAATACAGCAAATTCATCCTGCATTATAACTTCCCGCCATTCAGTACCGGCGAAGTGAAAATGATGCGGGGCGTTGGCCGCCGCGAAGTAGGGCATGGGAACCTTGCCATGCGTTCATTGAAAAAAATGATGCCGGGTTCAGATTATCCTTATACGGTAAGGGTAGTAAGTGATATCCTGGAAAGCAACGGATCTTCGTCTATGGCTACTGTTTGTGCCGGTTCACTGGCGCTGATGGATGCAGGTGTGCCTTTGAAAAAGCATGTAAGTGGTGTAGCGATGGGATTGATCACTAAAGGTGACCAGTATGCGATTTTGACCGATATCCTGGGTGATGAAGACCATCTGGGAGATATGGATTTTAAAGTAACCGGCACCCGTGACGGTATCTGCGGTGTGCAAATGGATATCAAGGTGGATGGATTGAGCATGGACGTAATGCGCAAAGCTTTGGCACAGGCAAAAGACGGCCTTATGCATATCCTCAATGCCATGTACAATTGTACAGAAGCGCCAAGAGAAGATGTGAAACCGCATGCACCAAGAATGGTGAAGATCATCATCGACAAAGAATTCATT
>JBPOHG010000112.1:0-5238 GCA_052035835.1 Bacteroidota bacterium
CGTCTTGTACGGCGGCCATGTAATGAAACCTATCCTTCGGTTAACTGGTAAATTTCCCTGAGGTTCCTGCCCAATCCATCATAATCCAGCCCAAAACCCAGTAAAAATTTATTTGGCACACTAAACCCTACGTAATTCAATTCAAGCGGATGCACCATCGCATCAGGTTTATGTAACAAAGTAGCTATACGAAGCGATGCAGGGCCCTGGTCTGTAAGTTGTGGTAAAAACTCACTAAGGGTTTTACCAGTATCAACAATATCTTCCACCACAATTACATCCCGGTCTTTTAATGACTGGTCGAGGCCGATGGAAGTGATCACATTTCCAGTGCTACGGGTGCCTTTATAAGAAGCCAGTTTAATAAAACAAATTTCTGCGTCAATGGTAAGCTCCTTGAAAAGATCTGATGCAAACATGAATGAGCCATTCAGGATGGCAATAAACAATGGGCGTTTACCTGCATAATCGCGATTGATCTCTGCTCCCAATCTTTTTATTTGCTCGTGAATCTGGCTAACGGTTAAGTATGGCTGAAACTTTTTATCATGTACCTGTATCACCGACATGTGTTTACAATTGTTATTTTGATATGATCAATTCCTGTCCAATATGCAAATCATCCGAATCTAACTGGTTCCATTCCTTCAATTCGGCAATGGTAACATGGTATTTCTTTGAAATGCTGTACAATCCTTCTTTTGCCTGTACCTTATGAATACGCCCTTTTTGACTGTCTGCTACCGCTTCTTTCACCTCATCCAATGCCTTCAACCGGATGAGCTTTCCTGCTTTCACCCGGTCGTTTTTTTGTAACCCATTGTATTCCAGCAAATAAGACAATTGTATGCCATTGGCCTGGGATATTTCATAAACGCTCATTTCGGCAGTTGTAGTATATGAATCACGTTTTCCTTCTTTTCTTTTTTTCTCCAGGAAAATCCATGACTCTTCCTGTAACAACCCATCATTTTCAAGATCATTGTATTCGAGCAATTTCGACAGGCTGATATCGAATTGTGTAGCAATAGCCAGCAGGGAAGTGCCTGTGGGGGCAAATACAGCTTTTAAACCATTGAACTGGGATTTATCATGGATACCCGTGCTTCCATCGGATGAAACAGTACCTGGTTGTTTTATTTCTTTGTCGTCTTCATGAACCGATGGATCAAATAATGGCACTTCACTGTTGCCATCCAGCGTGTACTGATTGAGGTTATATTCCTCAATGTGCCTGATTAAAATTTCGGGGTATTTTGGATTGGTAGCATAACCGGCTTTCTTCAACCCATGGGCCCATCCTTTATAGTCGGTTGGAGCCAGTTTAAAAAGAAACGCATACCTTTCGCTGCCACGCAGGAAATTGCTGTGGTCGCGGTAACTTTCCTCTGCAGAACCATATTTCCTGAAGCACTCCCCGATAGCATCATCATCGTGGGAAACCGAACCCCCACTCCAGGAATTTTTACACTTGATCCCGAAATGATTATTTGATTTTTTTACCAGGGCGCTATTGCCATTCTCTGTTTCTAAAATACCCTGGGCCAGCGTAATTGAAGCCGGGACACCCATGCGTTTCATTTCCCTGATGGCGAGGTCTTTGTAGGTATCAATATATTCCTGGATGCTGATCCGCTGTGCTACGATTCTCGTACACAAAAATAACAGAACAGCTCCCAGTATCAGTTTTTTCATTGTTTAACTTATAGTTTCCTGATGATAGATAAGCCATCTCTCACCGTAAGCATTACCTGTTCTACTCTTACATCATCCAGCACATGTTTGTTAAAAGCTTCCATGGCTTTGGCATTTTTTCCTTTAACTGGTGTTTCCAGGACCTGCCCATGAAACAACACATTGTCTGCAATGATCCAGCCTCCTGGCCGTACCATTGGCAAAGTTAATTCGTAATAGTCAATATAATTCACCTTGTCGGCATCAATAAAGACCATATCCCATGTTGCTGACAGGGTGGGGATAATTTCCTTTGCATCACCCACTAGGATTTCAATCTGTTGTTGCAACCCTGCCAATTGAAAATAACGAGCGGCAGTATCCGCATCTTCCTGCCTGATTTCAATGGTATAGAGTTTCCCATCATGCTTTAATCCTGCAGCCAAACACATTGCACTGAAACCTGTAAAAGTGCCTATTTCCAATATGTTCGAGGGGTTCACCATCCGGCTCAACATTTCGAGCAGCTTGCCCTGCACCTGCCCACTGTGCATATGGGCATGTGGATGAACAAGCATGGTATCCGACTCATTTTGCGCACAAACTTCATGTAAAGAACTGGTATGTGCTTTTGAATATTGATCGGCCAATGGGTTTATCAGTTCCATAAAAAATAATGGCTAAGCATCCGATTTTTTTGAAATCATTAACAATCCAAGAAAGGTAAAAATGCCATTGATGAGGATTAATTCATTCCCGATTTTGTATCCGTTGAAAATTGAAGCCGAAATATCCGACAGGCCCAGGCTCGTATGCAATTTCTTTTCATACCATTCAGGGCTGCTCAAAACATCAAGCCCCAGCGCCAACATGGGGGCAATAATGCATACCGGCCAGATCAATTGCTGATTGAGTTTGCGCTTTGTAAGTATGCCAAATGCAAATAATCCAAGTAACGGGCCATACGTGATCCCCGCAAATTTTAAAATAAAATCGATGATGAGTTTATCATTGATAGCTTTAAAAATGAGCACAAGTATGAAAAACAAAATAGCAAACCCAAAGTGTACTTTTAAGCGGGTGCGTTTCTTGGCTTTCTCATCTTCGGTTGATTTTCCCAGCCCTAGGATATCAATACAAAAGCAGGAAGTAAGGGAAGTAATGGCACCATCTACGCTGGGGAACAATGCCGATATCAATGCAATGATAAAGAGTACACCGATTGTACCACTGAATGTTTCACTGAGTGCAATGGTAGGAAACAGGTCATCAGGCGCTGTAGTGATACCATTGGCCGCCGCATACAGGTATAAAATACCTCCCAGGAAAAGAAAAAGAAAATTAACCAGCATGAGTACGGCGGTAAAGCTCATGATGTTTTTTTGAGAATCCCCAAGTGTTTTCACACTGATATTTTTTTGCATCATCTCCTGGTCTAAACCGGTCATGGCAATAGCAATAAACATTCCCCCAACAATATGCTTCAGGAAATAAGAACCGGCTTTTACATCCGTATTGAAAATTTTTGTGTAGCCTTTTTCAGACAGCATACTTAATGCCCCTGAAAAATCTGTACCGAGTGCTTTGATGAATACAACAATACAAACGACCAGCCCCAAAAGCATACCGGTTGTTTGTAAAGTGTCGGTATAAATAATGGTCTTCACGCCCCCTTCAAATGTATAAAGCAATATCATCAGCAATATCACAAAAGCAGTGACTACAAATGGGATCCCCATTGCATCGAGAATAAATAATTGAAGGATATTGATCACCAGGTACAACCTGGCGGTAGCGCCCACTACCCTCGATAAAATAAAAAAGAATGCCCCTGCTTTATGTGCACTTACTCCAAAACGCCTTTCGAGATACGTGTATATACTCGTAAGGTTCATTTTATAATACAAGGGCAACAATACAAAGGCGATCACCATATAGCCAAGCAGGTAACCCAGCACAATCTGGAAATAGAAGAAATTACCCGACCCTACTCCACCCGGTACACTTACAAATGTTACACCACTTAATGAAGTACCGATCATGCCAAATGCTACGAGCATCCAATTGCTCTTCTTGTTGCCGATAAAAAAAGACTCATTATTGGAGCCCCTTGATGTATACCAGGCTACACCCAGCAGCAATAAAAAATAACCAATAACAAAAGAAAAAAGGATGGGGGCCGACATATCAGGAGGTTAAATGATGGTTTAATTACTCAATAAGTTTTGAAGATAAACAAATTTGTTTTCCCTTTGCTTCAAAATCAGCGCATGCAAGTTACATCAGTAGCCGTTTTTTGCGGCAGTAAAAATGGATCCAACCCACTCTTCGAAGAGCATACCCGTCAATTAGGGGAGATTTTAGCAGGAAAAGGTATTACAGTGGTGTATGGTGGAGGCAACCGGGGGCTGATGGGCGCCATTGCCAATGCTACACTTGATCACAACGGAAAAGTGATCGGCATCATTCCCGAAATTCTAACGCAACCCGAACACCAGCACGATGGGCTTACAGAATTGCATGTAGTTGAAAGTATGCATGCACGAAAAGTAATGCTATATGAAAAATGTGATGCAGCTATTATTTTACCAGGTGGTTACGGGACGCTGGATGAAGTGTTTGAAATGCTCACCTGGAACCAGTTAAGTATCCATAACAAGGAAGTCTTTTTTATGAATTCTGATGGATTTTATGACCACTTACTGGCACATATCGACCGCATGCACCAGGAAAATTTTTTATACTATCATCCAAATGAAAAGATAACGATACTCCGTTCGCCCGAAGCAATACTGGAGCATCTATAATTACCTGCGGCCCCTTCCCTGGAACAAAGCTATATTATAACCGGCCCTAATAATGGGTACCGACCTGTTAAGGTTGTCTTTATATGGAGAGTATTTTGCATTGGCAACATCCCACAAAACAGATATGTAATAATATGATTTCTCTTCTGGGAATTCCCTTCCGCCCGCAAATCCCGCCCCAATAAGAAAACTATGTGCATCATATTTATATTTTTCATTAGGCAACCCAATATCTGATGGAAAGATATATTTCAATCGTAATAAATTGAATTCATACTGGGCTTGTGCAAAAAGGAATTTTACCGGGAAAAGGCGAACAAAGGCTCCTGGCCCGTACACGGTTTGCCTTAATTTATCCCCTTCATATAAATTGTCTCTTTGTGAAATGTAATTAAATCCAATGGTAGCAGCTACATCCACAAACTTATTGATACTATACCCAAAAAAGGGGCTCGCCCCAAGGGAAGTTTGTTGGTTGCCGAAACCAAGGTTTAATGTTCCTCCGGTAAAAAAATTCTCTTTCTTAAAAAATGAACCATCAGTATCCTTGTCGTCTTTTTCCTTCTGCGCTAATATCGCTAAAGGGCTAACAAACAAAATTACGATGAATAAATACTTTTTCATATTGTAAGGTTTATATGTCAAAAATTTTACCGCTGTTTAATATATTATTCGGGTCGAATGCTTTTTTAATCCCTTTCATTACTTCAAGGCTGGCTTCATTAAAAACAATATCCATGTATTCTTTTTGAATGAG
>JBPOHG010000130.1:0-4741 GCA_052035835.1 Bacteroidota bacterium
TTAGCAGGGAATCAAATGCCAGTAAATTTGCATTTATTTCTTTGGTACAAGCATTGATGAAGGAATGCATCCAATTGATAGATTGCCAAATGAGAACCGATCACCTGGTGAGTTTGGGCGCTACCATGTTACCAAGGGAACAATATGTTGAACTACTGAAATTGTACTGTAAGTGATCAGGGTTGATATAAAATTACTGCCGACCTTCCAGCTATTTTAAGTAAACCAACATCTGTGCCACTGTTTTTTTCTGATGACAGGGCTATTTCCCAAAAGCCATCCGGGAGTTGAACCACTTGTGCTGTAGCTGTTGCATTAAAATATACTGCAATGCTACCCCAGCTATCGCCACATTTCTTTCCGTTAAGGGTGTATCCCAATAAGCCTTCTGGTAAATGGTTGATAAACTGAACAACCTCATTCAACTGTTGGGCAGTTTGCAGCCGAAAAGCAGGATGCGCCTTTCTTAATTGGATAAGGGATCGAACATAATTTACCAGGCCTTCATGTTCATCGAGCATATTCCAATTGATGGCATTGATGCTATCGGGAGATTTATACGAATTCTCAACCCCTTGTTTACTGCGGTACATTTCTGTGCCTGCATGTAAAAATGGGGTGCCCTGTGAAGTAAGTACAATACTGAGGGCGAGTTTGTGCATTTTTCTTCTTTCTGATTCCGGGTCCTCTGGATTTGAAAGCTCCAGTTTATCCCAGAGGGTATTGTTGTCGTGGCATTCGCAATAACTGATGATCCCTGCCGGCGAACTGGCATAACTACCGGTAGGGGATAGCTGATGATGATTGCAGGAAGCAACGATGCCCTGTTTCAGTTTTTCGGCTGCAGCAAATTTTCCGCTGGCAAATCCCCTGTCTTTGGCATCAAAAACACTTCCCTTGATAGCATCCCTGATATCATCACTGAAAACTGCAATGCCATTGAGCCTGCTCACATTGGTTTTGAGGGCACGCATAGAATCGGGGAGGGGTGATTGGCCCGCCGTCCAGCCTTCCCCATATAACAGGATATCTGGTTTCACAGCTTTAAGAGCTGCAGCAGCCTGGTTCATGGTTTCAATGTCGTGAACGCCCATCAAATCGAAGCGGAACCCATCAATATGGTATTCATTTACCCAATACAATAAACTTTCAATAATAAATTTGCGCATCATGGGTAATTCACTGGCAGTTTCATTTCCACAGGCCGTTGCGTCTGAAAAACTTCCATCCCGCTTATGGCGGTAGTAATAACCCGGGACCAACTGGTTAAAGTTGGCTTTTTCGGTGAGGCCTGTATGGTTATACACAACGTCCATGACTACCCGAAGCCCGTTGTTGTGAAAAGCCTGGATCATGGTTTTTAATTCCCTGATCCTCGTACTGCCATTGTAAGGGTCACTGCTATAACTCCCTTCCGGAATATTGTAATGGAGCGGATCGTATCCCCAGTTGTATTGTGGCCTGGCATTCTTTGATTCGTCTACCGAAAAGAAATCGAAGAATGGCAACAGGTGAATATGGGTAACACCCAGTGATTGCAAGTGCTTCAACCCGGTTGCAGTGCCTTTCATAGTCCTGGCATTTAGTTCTGCCAAGCCGTTGAATTTTCCTTTTTCACGAATACCCGATGATGGGTGTATGGATGCATCCCGAACATGAAGTTCATAAATCAGCGCATCTACTGGGTGATTGGTAGCAGAGAAATCGGGGCTGCGGTCTTTATCCCAACCGGGTGGGTTGGTTGCTGCCAAATCAACCACCATGGCTTTCTTCCCATTCACCCCACATGCTTTGGCATAAGGATCGGGTACTTCATGGCTCCATTGGTGGCCAATGTACACTTTGAAAGCATAAAAAACGCCGAGTTGATTTCCTGGTACATTGGCCAGCCAGGTACCTTCTTTGTCTTTTTGCATCTCAATGCTGCGATATGGATATTTACTTTCCCCAGATTTGAAAAACAATAATTCGGCACGGCTGGCAGGTGGGCTCCAGATCCTGAAGGTAGAGGAGGATGCCGAATAGGTTAAACCGAGGTCATTCCCCGAATACGTAGGGTACCCGTCATAGTAAGTTTGTGCATGGGAGCTGCGCATACATAAAGTTAAGGCAATGAGTGCCACTATTTTTTTCATCTGAATGGCTGGCAGTAAAAAATACTGCTATGGCTTTTAATATGTGTAAATAATATATCCCCACGGTTCTATACTGAATGTATGGCCTTTTGCAATTTTTTCTTTTTGCATCAGGAATACATTATACGGGGTACCGGCAATGCTTTTATCCTGAATGGTAAATTGTTGAGCAGTGTTTGACATATTGAGGACAACCACCACTTTCTTGCCATTCTTCTGCCTAATATAAGAAAAGACGGCATTGTCATTGGATGATTTCAACCTACGGTAGCTGGCATCGGCTGCCAGTGCCGGCGTTGATTTGCGAAGCTGAAGCAATGTCTTATAAAACCCTGCCATTGCATAGTTCTTCCATTCAATGGGGTCTTTCACAAAAAACTTCAGTCTTTTTTTATTCGGTTCTTCCTGGCCACTGTAGATCAATGGGATACTCTGGTAAATGGTATGGGTAAAAACGGCCATTGTTTTATACGCCTCACCGTATTTTTCAAACTCGGTTCCATTCCAGCTATTTTCATCATGGTTGGTTGTGAAATATAACCGGGCAGCCGATTTGGGATATTGGGAAATACTGCTGTTGAGTGATGAATCGAATTGGGCAAGGTTGAGTTTGCCTGCATATAAATTGGTGGTTGCACCCATCATATCCCAACTGTATGTAACATCGAAGCCGGCTTCATGTAACCAGGGCTTATTGCCTTCGGCCAACATGAATACATTCTTTTGTTTCTTCAATGCCACAATGCATTCCTTCCAAAAATCTGCCGGAACTTCTTCGGCAACATCACAACGAAATCCATCAATGCCGGTTTCACGAATCCAAAACCGCATGGCGTTGATCATGCTATCTCTCATTTCCCGGTTGTTGTAATCAAGTTTGTATACGTCTGACCAATCGAATGGGGAAATGAATTTCCCGGAACTGTCTTTTGCGTAAAAACCGGGATGCATTTTTACCCAGTGGTTGTCTAAAGAGGTATGGTTTGCCACCCAGTCGGTGATCACTTTAAAGCCCATGGCTTTCGCTTTCTTTACCACTGTTTTAAAATCTTTCAGGCTGCCAAACTCTTCACTGAAAGCAGTATAGTTCCTTACTGCATAATAGCTGCCCAGTTCCTGTGGCGTCATTTTGCGGCCTTCAATTCCTATAGGCGTTACCGGCATAAACCAGAGGATATCAACGCCCATTTTTCTGAGCCGGGGGAGGTGTTTGGCGAAATCAAGTATGGAACCGCTTTGTGAATACTGCCGCAGGTTCACTTCGTAAATATTCGTTTGTTTGTTCCAGCTAGCAGCAGTTGGAACATTCACTTTCTTTTGTGCAAATGAAAGGCTGAAATATGTGGTACATAATATCAGCAGAAAATATTTTCTGAATAACATAATCGTAGTATAAGTATGAATGATCAGGGTTGCAGTTCGTACACAACCGTTTTATATGAACCAAGCGTAAAATCAGCCAGTTCGCCTTTGCTTTTTGTTACTACATCGGTATAACGGGTAAATCCATTAGTTCGTTCTGAATATTTAGAAAGCTGTATTTTCTTTTCCTCCTTAGCCGTATTCATCACTACCATAATCGTTTGCCTTGCATCGTACCTGAAATATACATACACACCATCCTCGGGAACAAATTGCATGAATTTACCAGTGGTTAAAGCGGTTGAACCTTTCCTGAAATTCGCCAGCGTAGCCAGGTCCTGGTAAATCGCCTGGTCTCTTTGTGTCCTTCCGGCAATAGTGAATTTATTTACTGAATCTGATTTCCATCCACCTGGGAAATCGAGGCGTACGTAGCCGTCGCTCGGACTGGTTTTACCAGGAGTAGCAAATTCTGAAGTGTAGTACAATTGCGGGATGCCCCGGCTGGTCATGAGCCAGCAGAGTGCCGACTGGTATTTATCGATGTTCTCATCCACTACCGAATAGAACCGGGCGATATCATGATTGTCGAGGAAGATCACATTGCGCATGGGGTCTTTGTACACAAAATCCTGCGCAAGGGTAGTGTAGAGCCTGTTCACCCCTTCTGTCCAGCCAAAGTCCTTCGTCATTGCATCTGTAATTCCCCACAATGTTTGAAAATCTGTGACGGCCTGCAAGTTACTCTTGAATGGAATATTGTAATTGTTCTCGCAGAAATAACTCTGGTTGGGGACCCCGTGTACCCATGTTTCGCCAAATAAAGTAAGCTGAGGGTATTCATCCATGAGTGCTTTGTTGCACTCGTTCATAAAGTTAAGGTCGTTGTAAGCGTATGTATCAATGCGCCATCCGTCGATACCAAATTCCTCCACACTCCAAATTGCGTGTTGTATCAGAAAGTTGGCAACATAGGGGTTGTTTTGATTGAGGTCGGGCATTTGAGTAGTAAACCAGCCATCGGCCATGATCTTATAATCTTTTTTACTGGCATAGGGGTCAAACAATGCCTGGTCTTTGTAACTGGTATTGGTATAAGGGTCCCACTGGTGCAACCAGTCTTTCATTGGAAGGTCTTGTACTGTATGATGGTACAGCCCAACATGATTGTACACTGCATCCTGAATTATTTTCAACCCTTTGGCATGAGCTGCGTCTATGAGTTCCTGGTAGGCTTTGTTACC